>CAZDNU010000215.1:0-2967 GCA_964506865.1 uncultured Fusobacteriales bacterium
TGCTTCGATTAACGGCATTTCGCCAGCTTGATTTGATACACCCAACTCGGCATTACTTTTTATCAGTATTCTAATCATATCCAAATTATCATTTTGAGTCGCATATATTATAGGGGTATTGCCTCGTCTATCTGTATAATTAGGGTTTGCACCCATCTCCAAGTACTGCTTTACTTGCTCTATCTTGTTATTTCTAACTGCACCCAACATTTTTTTACTTATAGCTTCTTTGTTTTCTCCCAGACAAAGTATACTATTCAAAAGCAAAATAACTGTTATTATAAATTTAAAGTTCAACTTCATAATTTTGCATTCCTCCTTTTATTGATATATTTCACACGACTTTTTCTTTAAATAATTAAAAATATTTTCCGAGCTTTTATCTAATTCATTGTCCCATATACCTAATTCTACTAGACCAGTTAGATTCACCAACGGCCTTACATCTCTTAGTCCATTGTCATATAAATATAACTTTTTCAAGGAAAACAATGTACTCAATGGTCTTATATCTGATATTTGATTACCTCCAAGCTCAAGGTACTTTATTTTTTTATATTCTGATAATGCACTTACATCTTTTATCTTATTGTCATCCAGCCATAGCCGCTCAACTTTTTTCAAATTTTTCATAGAATCAATATTTGTAATTTTATTGCCAGTTAACTTTATTTCTTGTAAACTTTTCAAATATTGTATACCTTCGATTGACTTTATCCCTTTATTTTCTAGCGTCAACACCGGCAACTCTTGTAAATCTTTTTCCTGCAACTTACCTGAAGGTTTTCCTATTAATTTACGTATTTCGCTTTCAAGTACCATATCCTTAAAAAGTTTAGTTCGTTTTACCACAAAACCACTTTGTCCGCTATATAAATTACCGTATTTTGCAAATACTGAATACTGCCCTGGTTTATCCGTAGAAAAACTTTCACCTGTTATTTTATTATTATTTACATATATTTCTATTCGTTCTTTATCTTCTATCATCATCTCATTGTCGTATTGATCCAATATTTTTGTCGAAAAGTAAACTGTATCACCATTTTCTGCTTTTATCATTTTTTTGCTAAGCAATATTTGAAGTTCTGTAGGTATACTAGCTGCTTTTTTATCGTCTTTCGACATCTCAGTAATATCTTTGTTACTTTGTCCTTCACCTTCAAAATCTAAATCAATACCCGATTCAGTTGCGCTATCTATTTTTTCTTCTATTTTTATCTCCTTTTCTTTTTCTAATTTTACATCCGCTTCTTTTGAACTAAACGTAATTATCAGCGCTATCAAAATCAATAAAAGTATTGCCAAGTATACTAATATTTTTGTTTGTTTTTTCATGTCCCTCGCCTCCTACAAAACCACTCGGTTACCTAACTATTTCAATCACCTTGTATTTTGATCCATCTTTTTTTAATTTTATCGCATAATCTTTTGCAAGATTAGTATCCCAATTACTATATTCATCTTTAAAAGTGATATTTACCTCTACAACTTCTTCATCTTCAGGAAATTGTACTGGATATTTCCATACTCCTAGTCCCATTTCTTCTGCTAATTCCATTGGAGGGTCATTTTCTGCTTTTTTGAGATATTTTGGATCCCATCCATTAAACCCTGTTCTTATAAACATCTGCTCCGGCAATATTTTCACTTCCGGATCTTTTCGTTTTAGTATCTTTCTGTATTTCCATATTGCTTTACTTTTTTTACTTGAAAAATAAACATACATAGGCTCATTCACCGAAAATTCTTTTGGATATACATCTACTATGCCTTTTGGTTTTAATTCATCAATCAATTTTTCAATTTTTTTAGTAAATTTTCCGCCGGGGTACTTATCCAAATAATTCTCTCCAAGTGATATGTTCTTTGTTTTAAGCACTTTCTCATATTCTAGGCTTTCTAACTTTGCTTTTACAAGCTTTATATCATTTCCCTTTGGAAACATTTGTATATATTTTTGACACATCTCTTCTTGGTCAGAATGCTTCACATAATAATTTTCTAGATACGTTCTAAAATCATTATAGTACTTTCCATTTGGATATTCTGCAATATACTCTTCATAAAATTTTAAGTCGCCTGTCATTTTTGCGCCTTTATAGTAATATTTCTCAGAATATTTTAATTCCATTTTTACATCAGCTATTACCCGTACTGCAAATTCTCCAAACTCATACTCCTTTTCGAAATAGTAATAAGACCCATCATCCATATTTTTTTTCAAAATCAACTTATATTTTCCTGGATCTAAGTTTACCATCACATCTGGATCACTGTACCTCGTTGCAAATTTTCCGTTTAAATATATGCTTGCATCTTCCTTATCACATATTATTTTCAATACCGACTCTTTTCCCCATACTGAAATCGTCAATACAAAAAACGCTAAGACTATCAGCCCTTTTTTCATAAAAAATAACCCTCCTCATTTTTTTAATTTATTTTAATCCCATCCTTTTTATTATATCACATTTCCAAAGTGTAAGCAAGCTGACTTTTTAGACGCATTCCAAACATTTTATCCTTGTTTTTTCTGTTTCCAAATAAATTTCTTGCAATTTATGTTTTTTTTTGTATAATAAATGTGTAGGTATATAAATATTTTATTTCTCAAAACAAATGAAATAAATTTGACTATCAGATTTAAATTTAAAAATAACAAGTTGCAGTCTTATTTCTCGAAATAACTTCAAACTAAAATTCACTGTTTTCCAAGTAAATTTATGCTTTGTAATAATTTAAGTTTCAAGTTTCTATTTTGAAAGGGGTTCAAAATTATGAAAAGAGTTTTAAAAGAAAAAATTGAGGAGTTGAAATCATATGGCGAAAAGCCAATTGGAGTCTTTGGAGCTAGAGCTTCTGGTAAAACTGTTTTTTTTACGTCATTGTATGCTCTAGAAACAATGCAAAACAAGCGAAATGATATAAAGGTAAAATGCCTTGACTGGGACACTAAAGAATATT
>CAZDNU010000216.1:0-2753 GCA_964506865.1 uncultured Fusobacteriales bacterium
AAAAAATATAGTGGTTTCTTTTTAAAGGATTTAAATGAATTTATTATTTTAGATGTATTATGTGGATTTGAGATTGAAGAACTGGATTTATATGAATGGAATGATGAATACAAAGAGGATTTGCTTGAAAAATCTATAATAATAGGTCATGATCCAGGAAATGGATTTCTTATATTAATTAATGATTCTGATAAACAAGGCGTATATTATTGGGATCATTCGTATTACTTTGATCAATCAAATGAAGAAAATAATTTGTATAAAATAGCTGACAGTTTTCAGGAGTTTTTAAAAAAATTAAAGTAAAATGAATATATATAGTAATCAATGGAGGGGAAAATGAAGATTTGATAGGAGTATATCTACAATCAAAAGAGTTGAAATTTATATACAATAAAAAAACATACAAATTTGCAAGTAACGAAATAGAATTTGAAAACAATATATTAAATAACGAACAAAGAAAATTTATAGTGAGAATCAATGAAGGGGAAGTATGTAATATAAAATATAATAGAGTAAAGTTTATTTTTTCACTTGGAGAAGAAGAGAAAGAGTTTGATTATTTATTATATTTAAGCAAATTATTTAAAAGTAAAGAAGATATAGAAAGATTTAGATTGGCTATGGAAAAATTGGGTGAAAAAAATATCTAAAGTTAGAATTAATTTAGACAGGGTGAAGAAACACAAAATTAATATAATTATGTAAAGAAATAATGGAGGAGCAAATGAAAGATATTATTTTAGAAAAACTGAGTCGAATGGAAGATTTGGAACAAAGAAAGTTACTTAGAAATATTATGAGTGGTTTTTTTGAAAACTTAATTGACTACCAAACTGATGCTAATGAAAAACTTGAAAAAAGAATATTTGATGAAGTAGAGGATATAGAAAGGAAATTTGATGTATATACAACAGTGATACATAGAGAAAATATTGATCCCATTGATGAATTTTTCTTTCCAATGATAGCCGATGATGTTGAAGAGAAAGAATTTGACTTTACATCTATACAAAACAAATTAAATTGTTATGGAAAAGTTTTTTATGAGACTGTATTTTTAAAATTTTCCAATGAAGAGTTAGAAAAAATTAATGAAAAAAAATTTTTTGGAAAATTGATAACACAGGATGGAGAAGTTAACGTAAAAATAGAGTTGAGAAAAAATAAAAGGTATGTAAAATTAATAGAAAATTTATTTACCATTTTTGAGAAAAATACTGTTGGGTGGCGAACAATAAATAGTCCATATTTACAAAAAATCTATGATGTGTACATAGTGACAAAAGATGAAATTGATAGTGAAATAGAAGAAGTGATCTATAGTATTGAAGAATATGAAGATTACAAGCATACAGAAATGATACCGGTATGGAATATAGAACGACTGATTCACAAAGGAGATAGTTTTCCAATGCCTGCATTAGATGAAGTTCATTACGAACACCCTATTTCATTACGAAAATATGGAGAAAAAAATGGATACCTAATTGATCCTGGAAATTTGAATATTAATGCTATAAAAAAAACTAAGGATAAAATGGTAGTGATAACAGATCGAGATGAATCTCAAACTTGGGGGTTATATAAAATAGTACAAGGAAAAATGAATAAAAATAAAAAATATAGTTTTGAGATATATAGTAACTCAAAAAAGGAAAGTTTTATAAATAAATATGTACAAAGACAAAACTCAATAATACGAACAAGATCAGAAATAAAAAGAATATTAGAATCATTTGAATGTTCGGATAAATATATAGTAAAAAATATAGAAATAGAAGAAGTGTTAGAGAAAAATTTGACTTATGATTTGAATCATTTTATAGCAGATGATATAAGAATAGGTAATGATAAAAAAATAATGAAAGTTAGCTTTGAGAATAAGGAGAAAGATTATATAGCGTATGATTTACTTAGCTTTCTAATTTCAGAATTACAAATGTATTTTCCTGAATATATATGTCAAGGAGAGATAATATGAATTACACTTGGGACATAATAATAAGAGCCTTGAATGAAGAGGTAGACTTGAAAGAACTTACATTTTTACATGCTAAAAAGTATTCGGCATATATGGAGTTAAGTTTACGTGAAATAAATTTTAATAATTTAGAAAAGGAAATCGAAATCAATCCATATTATAGGTATGATGATATATTTAGAAATTTATTTAATATAAACTATACTGAGGATAAAGAGTATAGAGAAAAACTTTTGGATATTACAGTGCATTTTTTAAATCAAATAGATATTTGGAGTGGGATGCATAAAGAAAAATTTTATAAAAAATTTATTTTAAAAGACATATATAGTGGTTTTTTTGGAAAAAGATTGCAGGAAAATATTGATTTGTTTAAAATTTTGGAAAAAAATATACTTGTTGATAATATTTACAAATTATATAAAACAGGAGATGCATTATATTTTTTTAAAGACAGTATAAAACGTATATTTAAAAATTCAATAATATACGCTAACTACGATACTACAAATGAGATATTGATTTATCTGAATTATGAAAAAACAGAAGAAAATTATAAAAAAATAGAAATTATTAAAGAGCTATTTCTACCTCTTCAATTTAATATAGTAATATATTGGAAATATCATTTTGGAGTGATAGAAGTAAAAGAGACTATGAAAATAGAAGAAATATCAATATACTAGAGACCTTACCTTTTGTCCATTGATACAAAAGTTAACTTGAAAATGAGATATGGGAACAATGTGGGTTTTTTATAAGTATG
>CAZDNU010000217.1:0-2574 GCA_964506865.1 uncultured Fusobacteriales bacterium
AAGAGTTGATTTTGAACTGAAAGCGACTAATGATTATTTTGACTTCAAGCCAGTTTTAGAAAAATATAATCAAAGAGTTTTAAACTGTTAACTTATGACGCATTTATTTCAACCAAAAAACAGTGAAGTTGATGCTTATACTTATATCAAGGAAGAACTTGATAAATTAGGTTGGGTTGTAAAAAATCCAGCCAGGGTTTCTGATGGTGAAGTTTATAAGCAAAATGAAGTTTTATACCATAAAGAATTAAAAAATCTTCTGGATAGAGATATGCCAGAAGCGGTAGTAAAACTTAACAGTGAAGAGTTTTGGGCGATTGAAAGTAAGAGAGATAGAGATATGATTGAACAAGCTCTTGATGAAGCAAAAAATCAATATGCAAAAAAGATTAATAAAAGTAAAAAAATAAAATGTGTTTTAATCTCTGGAGTAGCTGGAAATGATACAGATGGTTATATAGTTAAAAATCAATATTTAAAAAATGGAAAATGGGAAGATGTACTTTTAGAAAAAGGAAAGATAAAAAATATTTTACTTTCTAAAAAGCAAGCTCAATATATCTTAGAACATGATAAGCCAGAATGGTCAGAATTTCCAGATTTACCAGAAGAAAAATATATAGATTCAGCACTAGAGATAAATGAAATTTTACATAATGCAGGAATAAATAAAAACAAAAGAGCTAGATTTATTGCAGGTCTTGTACTTTCTTTGGCAGATAATTCTTTTATCAATCTAAAAGAAAATGACACAACAACGTTAGTTGAAAGCGTTAATTCATTAATTAACAAAAAATTAAGAGAAGTAGAAAAAGAAAGTTTTTTTAATTTTCTAAAATTAGAATTACCACCAAGCAGAGAGAATCATATAAAATATAGGGACGCAATCAAGGAAACAATTAAAGAACTAGAGGCTTTAGATATTAAGAATGCTATGGCTTCTGGAAAAGATATTCTAGGAGAATTCTATGAAAAATTTTTGAAATATGGAAATGGTGCAAAAGAAATAGGAATTGTTTTAACCCCTAGACATATAACAGAATTTGCAGTTGAGGTTTTAGATGTAAATCATAACGATTATGTTCTTGACCCAACTTGTGGAACTGGTGGTTTTTTAGTTTCTTCTTTTGACTATATTAAAAAAAATTCAAGCGACAAACAAATAAAAAAATTTAAAAATTATAATCTTTTTGGAATTGAACAAGATGATGAGGTTGTAGCACTTGCACTTGTAAATATGATTTTTAGAGGAGATGGAAGAAATAATATGAGCGAGGGTAATTGTTTCCAAAAAAATATAGAATTAACTAATAAAAAAGGAAATCAAACAGGTGAATTTGTAAAAAGAGTAAATAACGAATTAACTAAAAATCCAGTTATCACCAAAGTATTAATGAATCCCCCTTTTGCTCTCAAAAAAGGAGATGAAAAAGAAAGGCATTTTATTGATCATGCATTATCTCAAATGCAAGACGGTGGTATTCTTTTTGCTATTGTTCCAATTTCTGTAATGGTTGAAGGTGGTGGTGGAAAATCATGGAGAAAAGATTTATTAGAAAACAATACTTTATTGTCAGTTGTTACTTTACCAGAGGATCTTTTTTATCCAGTTAGTGTTGGAACGATAGGAGTTTTTATAAAAAAAGGAATTCCCCATAATTTTGATAGTCAAAATGTATATTTTGCAAGAGGTGTTACGGACGGATATAGAAAAAAGAAAGGGAAAAGAATTTTTGATGAAGAAAGAGAAAGAAATCAAATAAAAGAAATAAAAGAAGAATTGAAAGCATTTTTAGTTAATCAAAATCTAAAATTTGAAGATGTTCCAGAATTTAAGAAAATTTGTAAGCTTGACATAGATGATAAAAATTATGAATTAGTACCAGAAGCTTATATTGATAGTAAAATTCCAACACATGAAGAAATAGAAAAAGGAGTTGAAGAAATGATAAGAGAATCAATTGCTTTTAAAATTAAATTTTATAACCAATTAAATCAACATGACTAATAAAGAAGTTACAACCATTGGCTCTCTCTTTGATGTTGAATATGGGCAAAAAGAGTATCACAACAAAGAATGGCTTGAAGGAAATGAAGGTCATAATATTTTAATCTCTTCAAAGGGGGATGATAATGGTATTTATGGTTTTTTTAGTATTGAAAATAACTATCAAGCGCCACTTATAACCATTCCGAGCACTGGAACGATTGGACATGCTTTTTTGCAAGAAAATAATTGTTCAGTTGATGATAATTGTTTAGTTTTAATTCCAAAAATTAAAATACCAAAAGAAAAATTATATCAAATTGTTTACCAAATTAGACTAAATAAATGGAAATATAAATATGGTAGACAAATTACACCTAAAAGAATCAAGGCACAAGAAATTAAACTTATAAAAAGTAAAATAAATTATGAAACTTTTGTAAAAGAAAATACGCCGAAGAAAAAAGAAAAACAAAAAATTAAAGAAAATAAAAATATTAAATTAGTCCCAGTTATTTATTTAAAAGATAAACAAGAAAATGGCTTATGCGAACTAAACAAAAAAACAGCTTTGCCACAAAATCAAC
>CAZDNU010000218.1:0-7001 GCA_964506865.1 uncultured Fusobacteriales bacterium
AGAAAAAAAAATGCAGAGATAAGCATCGAAGTAAATCCAAATTCTGTAACTTATAAAAAATTATCAGAGTATAAAAATATAGGAATAAATAGATTGAGCATAGGATGTCAAAGCTTTCAGGATGAAACGCTGAAAAGATTGGGACGAAACCATAATAAAGATGCGATACTATCTACTTATAATGACGCGCTAAAAGCAGGATTTTCGAATATAAGTATTGATTTGATATTTGCAGTACCAGGGCAAAGTATCCAAACGTTGAATAAAGACTTGGATATGATAAAAAAGTTATCACCACAGCATATATCGATATATTCTTTAATGTGGAAAGAGGGCACTAAATTTTATGACTTACTTCAAAGTGACAAAATAAAAGAAATAGATGAGGATTTGGAAGCTGATATGTATGAGCTCATAATTAATAGACTAAAGCAAATGGGATATATACACTATGAAATATCAAGCTTTTCTAAAAATAACTATTTTTCGCGACACAATCTAAAATATTGGGAAAATAAATATTATATAGGGGTAGGACAAGGTGCGTCAGGCTATATAGAGGGGCTGAGATATAGGAATTGCAATGATTTAAGTGAGTATTATAAAAAAATAGATGATAAAATATTACCGTATGATGAAACAGAAACAATAGATAAGTCTAAAAAAGAAGAATATAAAAATATACTGGGATTAAGATTATTGGAACAAGGAGTAGAAATAAGTAAAGAATATCAAAAAATAGCCGAAAAATTAATAGTGAGTGGTTTTTTAATAAGAAAAGATAATAACAATTTAGTTTTAACAAAAAAAGGTTTATTTTTAGCAAATGAAGTATTTATGGAATTTCTTAACGAATAAGTCTGATAAAGGCAGGGTGGCATTAATGGAAGACATAAAAATTAAAGACGCTTTAAAATTATCTTATGAAAATAAAGATAGCGATATGCTTAATAGTTTATTTGATGATATAGAGCAAAATGACAACAATAAAGAATATGTGTATTTTTTATTGTCAGAAAATGAAAAGTGGCTTTATTATGTTTTGCAAAATAGAAACAAAGCAAATGATTTTTTATTGAAATTAAAAGATCTATTCAAAGAAACAAAATGGAAAAAAAAGTTTGATAACGTAATGCATCACCCAGATACCAATGTAAGATTATATATGATAAATGAAATAAGTAAGGCAAAGACAGATATATTTTTAGAATGGTACATAGAATGGATGAAAGATGAAAATTGGGAAATAAAAAGAAATATAGCAAATGTACTGGCAAAACACAATACAGATGAGACGCTAAGTATACTGGTATCATTTTTAGATGATTCGGATAGACGAGTAGTAAAAGAAACTATTGTTTTGTTATCTGACAAAGGTGAATCGGTATTTCCTTATATAGAAAAATATATGGACTTACCTATGGTAAGACTAAAGCTAAACATATTGGAATTATTGAATAAAATAGAAAGTGTCAAGAAGCTAAAATATTTATTGATGCTAAGTAGAGATGCAAAAGAAAAAGTAAAAATAGAAGCTCAGCAATCTATATTTTTCTTTTTGGAAAAAATAGAAGTAACAGAAATGAATGGAACAGCTGAACAGGTTTTGGAATATTTAGCAGAAGAATTAAAGAAAAACGATTTAAGAAAGTTAGCACTTATTATAAAAATGCTTATGAAATTTAAAGAAAAAGGAATAGAAAAAATAATTTTAGATTTAGAAGAAAATTGGAATATAAAAGATAATTATATAAGATTATTAGAAGAGATCAAGACAAAAGAAAAAATATATCTTATTATTGGACTTCTAAATTCGAAATTACCAAATATGAAAAACGTGGGATTGAGATTGTTAAACAACTTTAAAATAAAAAAAGATTATGAAAATGAGATAGAGCATATACTAGGAGAGTATATACTGGAAAATATCAATACAATAACAGCTAAAGAGAGAAGTAGCATAGTTTCCTTTATTATAACTAACAATATGCTAGAGCGAAATATAAAAAAATTAAATTCAGATGATTCGAAAGAAAGAAATCTTGCTATAGAAATAATAGGATTAATAGGAGAGCCGAGAATATATAAATTACTTATAAACATGCGAAAAGATCCTGAAGCACAAGTACGTCGAAGTATATTACGAGTATTAGCAGCACAAAAAGATGAAAATTTCTTAGCGGTATTCAAAGAAATGTTAGAAGATCCTGAAGAATATATACAAAGAGAAGCAATAGAGGCGATAGCAATATTAAAAAGTCCTGATGCTAAGACTGCATTATATAATGCAATGAATCATCCAAATAAATATATCAGAGCGTATGTGTCTAAGATGCTAGCAAAAGAGACTATAGTAAAGTATATAGCATCATTTGACAAATTAGATGAAGCAAATAAGAAAAAAGTAGCATCTATGCTTGAAAAAATGGATACTGATATGGAAGAAATATTATTAAAAAAAGTCAAAAGTATAGATGTAAATGAACGAAGACGAACTGTAAATATACTGGAATATGTAGAAAATAGACTGCAATACAAGCGAGTTATATTAGCAGCCATGAGAGATCCAGAGGCGAAGATAAGAGCGAGCATCACAGCTATACTTATCAATGTAAATGATAAAGAGATATTAGTAGCTATGTTAAAGCTTTTGAATGATCCTGATAGGCGAGTGCGAGCAAATATAATAGAGGCATTTGGGAAGATAAAAAATAAGACAGCGGTAAAGTTATTATTACCGTATATTAATGACAATGATAATAGGATAAAAGCAAACTCGATAATAGCACTTTATTTTATGGGATATAAAGAAACAATGCATAAAGTTGATGAGATGCTGGCTTCAAAATCTGATAATATGCGAGCAAGTGGAATATATGTAATAAAAAAGCTAAGATTAACAGAAAAAATTGAAAAGATGAATAATATGATCGAAGATAAATCACAACTAGTAAAAATAAACTTGATAAAAGCTTTTTATAAGTTTGGTGAGACAAATAAATTGCGACTTTTGTTACAAGATAGTGACAGTGAAGTAGCAAAGACAGCTAAAGAGTATTTGGACAAAGGGATGTGATATTATGGAGCCGAATATTTATCAGATCTTAGAAGGTCTGAGATTAAAAGAAAATCCAAATGCGATGTTTCAATTTATGGGTTTGGTAATAACAATAATTATATTGATTGTATTGGCAAAATATATACGAAATAGACCAGTAGCAATAAGAAAAAAACAGGATTTGGAAGTTTATAATTTCATAATAGATCTAAAAAGACTTACAGAAAATGATAAAAACTTATTGGAGAATATGATAAAAAGATATATGATAAAAGATAAGTACAATTTATTGATTATGGAAGGAAAATTTCAAAAATATATGGACATGGAAATTATCAATGTAGAGCAGAGTTCTAAAGGTGCTAGAGAGAAAGAGGTACTAGTAGAAGCTTATAAAAAATTGAAAGAAAAAATTTTTGACAATTAATATTTTGTGTGTTAAAGTTTAGAGGTGATATAAGATGAGGAGAGGAGGTAAAAAAATGAGTGCAATAGTTAATAAAATTGCTAATCTGATAGGTTTTGATATGGAAGAAGAATATGAGGAGTATGAGACTATGTCAGAAGATAAGCAACAAAAGGATGAAAAAGTAGTTAAATTTAATGAAATTAAAAACAAAAAAACCTCAAGAGTATATAGTCAAGAGGTGTTTGAACACATTCTATTGCATCCTACTTCTTTTGAAGATGCCAAAAGAATAGCTGATGATATAAAATCAAAAAAAATGATAACATTTAATTTATCAGATTTGGAATTTGAATCAGCAAGACGTGTACTTGATTTTATAAGTGGTACAGCTTATGCAGTAGATGCAACGATCAATAAGATAAGTGATCATGTATTTACAGCTGCTCCAAAAAATGTAAAAATAAGCAATGAATTACCCTTTAAAGAATCAGGAAATGAATTGTTGAATCCAAAAGATTTAGCAAATGAAGAAGAGATTATAAGAGGGATATAAAGATTTTGATGTATTCAGCTGTAATATTTGATAGATAAAATATTACAGCTGCAATTAGTTTTTGTATTAGTCCTGGATTGTAGGGGATATGCAAAAAATATCAGAGGATGTATAACGGGACCTGTAAACAGGACACTAAAAAAGTCCATATGTTTTACAGGTTATTTTTGTATAAATTACTAAATAATGGCGAAACAATATATACTTGGAAATAATACAAAAAAATGTAGGAAACCCAATAATTGTCAAGGGATTAAGACAAATTTAATGCTATAAAAAATCTTGAAATTTTTTATATTATATGATAAAATGTTTTATTAATAAAAAACAAATCATATAGGGAGGGATAGTCTTGGCTGGACATAGTAAATGGGCTAATATACAACATAGAAAAGGAAGACAAGATGCAAGACGAGGAAAAGTATTTACAAAATTGGCAAAAGAGATTACAGTAGCAGCAAAGATGGGCGGAAAAGATTTAAACTTTAATCCTAGACTACGACTTGCTCTTGATAAAGCAAAAGCATCAAATATGCCAAAAGATAATATAGAAAGAGCTATAAAAAAAGGTACAGGAGAATTAGAAGGTGTAGAATATACGGAAATAAGATATGAAGGATATGGACCAGAGGGTGTAGCCGTAATAGTGGATGTGCTTACAGATAATAAAAACAGAAGTGCAGCATCGGTAAGATCTATTTTTTCTAAAAATGGAGGAAATTTAGGAGAAACAGGTGTAGTTGGGTGGATGTTTGATCGAAAAGGAGTAATAGAATTTGCTACTGATAGTACAAGTGAAGAGCAACTAATGGAAGTGACACTAGAAGCTGGTGCAGACGACATAGTAGAATCTGAAGAAGGTTTTATAGTATATACAGACCCTACTACTTTTGAAGATGTAAAAAATGCAATAGACAAGAAAGGAATAAAGTATGAGTCGGCTGAGATAACTATGGTGCCTCAAAATACAGTGAAAATAGATGATGAAGAAAAAGCAGGATCAGTTTTAAAATTGTATGAAAAACTAGAAGACGATGATGATGTACAAGATGTATATGCAAACTTCGAAATACCTGATGAAATCATGGAAAATATTATGTAAAAACTTAGTAATAAAAACAATGAGGATTTAGTCCCGTTGTAAATTGAGGCTAATTCAAAAGTGTGAATTATTTATAGATTCACAGGCTTTTTAGTTAGCCTTTTATTTTTTTGATACAGATTATACATGATACTTATTGATGAGGTGAGAAATGAATAAAAAACTGATATGGGTTAATTTATTGGCTATATTTACAATGGCTGTCTTGGGCAGTACATTTACTTTCACCAAAATTTTGTTGGGGAAAATGGGAATATCAGAATTAGTGATATTTAGATTTATAATTGCATATATTGCTTTATTTATAATAAGACCGGAAATATCTTTTAAGATAAATTTGAAAAATGAAATGAAGTATGTGCTACTTGGGCTTAGTGGTGTATCTATATATTATATCTTTGAAAATATAGCTTTGAGGCACACAACTGCTTCTAATGTAGCTTTGATTATAGCATTAACTCCAATTTTGACTGCTATATTTTCTACCTTTATTGTGAAAGATGAAAAGATTAATAGAAACATTATAATCGGATTTGTTTTTGCTATGATAGGAGTAGTATTTATATTATATAACAAAAAGTTTATATTAAAGTTGAATCTAAAAGGTGATATTTTAGCTTTGATATCTGCTATTGTGTGGGCATTGTACTCTATAATGCTAAAGAAATTTTCTATAGGAGCTAGCTATATAAAGACGGCAAAAAAGACTTTTTTATATGGGATATTGACGTCAATTCCGTTTGTATTTATTTTAGGGGGAGGAGTAAATATCAAGAATTTAGCTATTTTTAGTGCTGAAGTGAATAAATATAGAACCGGGATAAATATAAGTTTTGATAGCTCCTTGCTTTATTTGGGAGTAATAGCATCAGCGCTATGTTATGTGATTTGGGAATATATCATAAAAAACATAGGTGTGATAAAAGCGAGTAACTTCATATATTTAAATCCTGTATTCGCTATGATTACTGCATATATTTTGCTAAATGAAAGTATAAGCATAATAATGTTATGTGGGACTTTTTTTATCTTCTTAGGAATCTTTATAACACAGCTCAAAACAAAAGTTAAGCTTTAAAATAATAGACTAGTTTGGTGAATTGAAAATGGAAGAAAAATTAAAAGCATATGAAATATTGTATCATGAAATAAAGAATATAAAAATTAAGGGTATGGGCGAAAAAACTCTTGAAAAATTGAGAGGATATGGCATAAAAAGATTAATTGATATATTTTATTATTTTCCAAGAACTTATCAGGATAAAACTAACTTGAAAAAAATAAGTGAAATAGAAAAAGACGAGTTTGTAGTCTTGAAGGGCGAAGTACTGAAAGCTGGGACGGTCAGAACGAGAAAGCGATTGTCTATGTTCAAGGCTTTATTAACTGACGGAACCGGTATGATAGAATTGATATGGTTTAAGATGCCATATCTCAAAAATACTATAAAACCGGGACATGACCTGATAGTGTTTGGAAATGTAAATAAGCGATATAGTCTGCAGTTGGTAAATCCAGAGTATAGATTTCCAAAGGCGGGATATGAAAAAGACTTAAAAATAACTCCTATTTATACTTTGCCGCAAAGTTTAAATTTAAGTAAATATTTGAAAATTGTCGAGCAGATATTTGAGTTTTATTCTGAGAGCTTATATGAAATAATTCCGGAATATATATTAGAAAAATATGACATGCCAAATAGGATAGATGCGTTGAAAATGATACACTTTCCAAGTGATATAAAGAAAGTAGCCCAGGCAAAACAACGTATAGCTTTAGAAGAATTATTTGTACTGGAGCTGGGTATTTTAGCGAAACGGTATGAGATAGATATGAAAAACTACCATAGATATTTATTGGAAGATAAAAAAAATCTAGT
>CAZDNU010000219.1:0-5396 GCA_964506865.1 uncultured Fusobacteriales bacterium
CTTTTAGGGTATGTTTTATATTTTACTACATACATGTATATCGCTTGTTTTATTGTCTTTAATTCTTGGGCCGTTGAAGCAGCTTTTGAATTATAGATCATCTTTTGATATGCATCAAATCCATAATACCACAGCAATACTATAAGAAAAAAGGCTATGAAAAATTCAAAGTGTTTAATACTTTTTTTTGAAGGCATAATTATCTCGCTCCTTTAATATTTCGCTGGAATAAAAGAATTTCTTATGCTAAATCCAGTATCTTTTGGGGCTTTTATCTTTATTTTGAGTGGTCCTCTCCTTACAGCGACCCAGCCAGCTCCTTTTATTACAAAATCTTCTCCTGGTCTAATTACAAATTCATTTTCTACAAATTCATTATCATAAAATTCATCTTTGCAATTTTCACATGGTATTGTATAAAATTTACTTGTATTCCCTGCTAATATCTCGTCAGCTTTCTCAATATTTGTTTCATGAAGATTTACATCCACAGCCCCAAACACATCAATTATAGGCCGCAATTCATTTTCTCCTATATTTTGCATTGCAAATAATCCACCAAACATAAGCACTCTATCTTTATCAAATTTTATCCGTTTACTTACTATTTTTTTTGAAGGTACTATTTTTAGATTACATTCTGCACATACCTTGTCTGATATTCTCCCATCCGGAATTATACCTGGTGTATCTATTATAGTTATATTTGTATCCGGTATTTTGTTTTTTATGTATTTCAATGTAGTACCTGGATATTTTGAAACTGTAATATATTTATTCTTTGCAAAAAAATTATTTATCAAACTAGATTTTCCTACATTTGTAGTACCTAGTACTACTACAGTCGATCCCTTTTTATTAAAGTAACTAAGTTTTCGTATAATTCCATTCACGCCATATTTGCTTATATTGCTTACAATTGCAATGTCCAAAAGATTGAAGTTATATTTCGCTATTCTTTCTTTTATCCACAATGCCGTCTTCGAAGCATTCATCTGTTTTGGGACTATATCTATTTTGTTCACAGCTAATATTATCGGCTTATTCTCTATTAACTTTATTATGTTTTCATCCAATGATGATTCCAACTCAATAATATCCACTACAAAAACCAATGCATCAGCTTTTTTCAATACCGACTGTACTTCTTTTGTGTACTCCTCTTTTGACAAAGTCAACGGTAAATGCTCCCCGTAGTTTTTTATTTTAAAACATCTTTTGCATATAGCATTTCCCTTTTCTATCAATACATCATCAGGGACGTATCCTGCTTTTTTTTCATCTTCACTTTGCAGCTTTATACCACAACCCATACATTTATACAATTTAACACCTCTTCTTATTTTTTTTATGGGGACAGACCATTTCAAAATGGCTTGTCCCCATTATAATTAATGTAATAGTAATCCTTCCAACATGTCCTTTTCTGATACTGTTATGCTATCTATTTCAAAATACTCTAGTATAGTTTTCAAAAGAAATGTCCCAGCAGCAATTACGTCCGCCCTCTTTGGATGCAAACCTTTTAGAAGTTTTAATTCTTCTATATTTTTTGATTTAAACAATTCATAGTTTGCATCTATTTCCTTTTTAGTCAATTTATACTTATGGATTTCCTCGCTATTGTGTTGCTCCATTTTTTTAAGCACTGACACTTGTGACGTTATTGTCCCTGCTACTCCTACCATTACAAAATCTTTATTTTGCATTTCTTTGATTGCTTCGAGTTTAGCAAATATCCACTGCTTAGCCTCCTGACTATGCTTATTATATTGTCCATCAGAAAAAAACTTTTCTTTTATACGGACAGAACCCATATCCAGGCTTTTGGCGTACTCCACTCCATTCTTGTCACCGTATACAAACTCTGTACTTCCACCACCTATATCCAAAACGAGCACACTCTTGTCATATGTATCTGTTAATACACCTGCAAATGCAAATTCTCCCTCTTTTATTCCACTTATTACGTTTATCTTTACTCCTGCTTCAAGCAAGGTTCTTTTTATAAAGTCATCACTATTTTGAGCATCCCGCATAGCACTAGTCGCTGCTGCAGATATATCTTTTACCCCATGCTCTCGCGCATGGTTTTTATATCTTTTCAAGACATCAATTGTAGTTTTCATAGCATTTTCATCAAGTAATCTCGTTTTATCTACATTTTTCCCCAAACGTGTTACTTCCATATATTTTTTATATTTTTTTTCTATTTTTTTATTCTTTACTTCACCCAAAAATAAACGAACAGTATTTGTTCCAATATCAATAACCCCTTTTACTTCTTTACCTTCAAAGCTTTTATACAAATCAGCAATAGTATCATCATCTACCTCTATACTCTTTGCTAGACCTATTTTTTCAGGGACTATAAATACAAGCTTTCCTTGTTTTATTTTTTTATCGTGTTTCAAAATCTCAGTAAACACTTCGTAGTCGTATTTTGGTATCTCGTATTCCATTCCAAATTTTTCAAATAGTGCATTTTGTGTCTTTATAAATTCATCATTGACTAAATTTAGCTTTTTTGCCAATAGTGCTGCAAAATACATACCAGCCGTTACTGCCTCGCCGTGACGATATACTTTATATTTTGTCAAGCTTTCTATTACATGACCATATGTATGTCCATAATTCAAAAGTTTTCTTATACCTTTTTCCGTCTCATCTTGTGATACTATTTCAGCTTTTATTTCACAGGATCTTTTTATTGTCTTTATCAAGATACTACTGTCAAAATTCAAAATTCCTTCTGTATTGTCCATTAGAAATTGAAAATAATCCTTGTCCCATATCACGCTGTGCTTTATTATTTCAGACAAACCTGTCTTTATCTCTCGCATTTCCAATGTCTTCAAAGTATCTATATCTATATATACCAGTTTGGGTTGATAAAAACTTCCAATAAGATTTTTCCCTTTACTGTGATTTACTGCGACTTTGCCTCCTATACTCGCATCTACTTGTGCCAGTAGCGACGTCGGTATCTGTACAAAATCTACTCCTCGCATAAAAGTAGCTGCTACATAGCCTGTAAGATCGCATACCACTCCGCCTCCTAGTGATACTACCAGGGACGATCTGTCAAAGTTATTTTCTACCATATAGTCATATATAGGTAATACTGTATCAATACTTTTGTACTCTTCGCCATCTTTTATTTCAAAATAATGTACATCTTTTATTGATCTTTGCAATACTTTCTTTATTTGATCACTGTATATTTTGCCTACTTTATCATTTGATATCAATAAAACTTTGTCATAATCTTTTATATGAGTATCCAGCTCCTTTAGTATGTCTTGACCTATAATTATGTCATAACTATTTTTTCCAAGCTCCACTCTTACTTTTTCCATAAGTTCCTCCAAATCTATTCATTTATATATATTTTTTTTATCTCATTGCTTACTTCATCTATTGCCTTTCCATCTGTTACTATTTTATAATCACAACTAGATTCATACTTTTCCTTTCTACTTTCCAGTAGTTCTCTTATTTTTCCCACTGGATCTTCCACCTTTAATAAAGGACGGTCATCTTTTGTTTTTACCCTGTCATATATTGTATCTACACTTGCCCATAGTAAAAATATTGAAGAATTTTTCTTTAAATACTCAATATTTTTTGAATTTAGAACTACGCCACCACCAGTTGATATTATCGTATTATCAAATTCACTACACAAACTAGCTATTTTAGTTTCCAATTCCCTAAAATGCTTTTCTCCATATTTTTTAAATATATTATTAATTGTCATACCGGCTTTTTTTTCTATTAGTTTATCCATATCTACAAGCTGCATATCCAATTCTTTTGCTAGTGTTTTCCCAATTACAGTTTTACCGGCCCCCATAAATCCAATTAGTACTATGTTTGATTTCATAATTCATTTCCTTCCTCTATTTTTTTATTTGATGCTTGTTTTATTTGAAATTTTTCCTCTGTTTTGCTTTCGTAATCTATTTTCAGATCTTTGTATACATATGTAATTACCAGCATTAACATTACTAGAAAAAATGATGTCCATAGTATATGTACTTTTTTCAGCAAATCCATCTCCGGAAAGTCATAGATAGTCTTTTGCATGCTTGCAAACAATATATCAGTTGCCGTATACTCGTTGGCTTCTATTCTTTCTGCATAATGTTGAGTATACACTACAGCCTTCACTATAAGATTTAGCAAAAAGTAAAAAATAGTATATGCAAACAAAGTCAAAAGGACTTTGCAGTTATTTTTACTCGTTATTTGATAACTTTTCTTTATTGCACTTATACCATTTATTTTTTCATCTATTATCTCATGAAATATAAATATAAATCTAGTGAAAATACATGCCAGCATTGCAAGCAATACAAGTTTTAGTCCTAATAGAGTAAGTTTTATATATCTTGGATTGTTTTTAAAAAAATCAACTGTAATTATTTCAGATTCCAACATCACAAACAGCTTATCTCGTCCATTCAATATCAAAACTACAAATACAGCTCCTATAAAGAAAAATATTATATACCATATAAAAAATAACAATGCATTTCCAAAATGCTCTAAAAATGTTGTCTTTATTGATTCATATTGATTGTTATATGCATTAATAGCTGACAATATAAATGCATACATATAAAATGCCAACAGAATAAATATAAGTATCCCAAATCCATAAATACCAAAACTTAAATCATTATATGTGTTCGTTCCGACAAAATCCAGGATTTTGAAACCATCTCCAAACATTTTTTCAAAAAAATGCTGTAATGGAAACGCTAGTAAAAACGGAAACAATACATAAAAAAATACAATGAAAAATCTCGTTTTAATAACATCTTTGACAAAATTATATGAATTACCCAAAATCATATTTTACTCGAGGTTTATAAGTTTCAAAATAGTAATCTACTTTGCTTTGAAATTTACAACCTCTTCACCCCCTTTTATTTTTTTATAATCATACATTATTTTTAACGTTGTGCCTTAATCCATAAAATAAAAACTATATCCATGTTCAACTTATTTGTTTTTTCTCTTTTAATTCAGTTAACTTTGAAAGCTTGGCAAATACATATGACAATACTATATAATTTAAGAATATCGTCAGCGTAAGAGCAATACTTTTTGTGTATATCCAAATTATATTATTTACAAAAATTTTAATCGTATATGCACTTGCAAATACAAAAGCTGTCAATGCAAAAATAAATAATATTGCTTCTGCGATTTTCAAAAATTGATTTTTACTGATTTTTATACTCTTTCCAACTGCGTCTACTAAGTTTAAATCATCTATAATTATTGCCATATTTATCATTGATATTCTAATTTTTATATAAAAATTTAAAAAAATCAAAGTAAACAAAGTAATAAACATAATTAATAAAATAAAAATAGGATTTTGG
>CAZDNU010000220.1:0-2422 GCA_964506865.1 uncultured Fusobacteriales bacterium
ATAACAGCAGTCAAGAAAGCAGGAATACCTCTTAGCAGTTTTATTCTAGAATTTATCACCTAAATTTTTACATTAAGTTTGAAAACACTTTATTTTAAAGGAGTACAATAAATTTTTTTAATTTTATTTGTTTTTTACTGTACATAATAGTACATAATATGCTATAATAATGGTGCAGGTACTTTTGTCGATAAAGGATGTGCACTTAATGTATCTATGTGAATACAAAAAACCTAACGGAAGGATATATCTCTCGATTTGTAAACAATACAGAGATCCCGTTACTAAAAAAAGAACCACAAAAACAATTGAACCTATTGGCTATGTAGACGAGCTGGAAAAAGAGTTTCCCGATCCAATAGCTCATTTCACCAAGGTTGCCAAGGCTATGACAGAGGAGGAAACTGCTGTCTCAAAAATTACTCTTGATCTAAACTACAAATTGCATGTTGATTCAAATTTGAAAAAAAATTATGGTTATATTCTTTTAAGCAAGTTTTATCATCTCTTAAATATCGATCTTTTTTATCAAAGTAGACAAAGAAAGTATGATGTTAAATATAATCTGAACAATATATTCAAATTGCTTGTATATGAGAGAATACTTGATCCGGGATCCAAACTAAAAGCTTATAAAAATAAAGACAAATACTTTGAGCCTGCATCCTTTTCTTTGATGGATGTTTATAGGAGCTTGTCCAAATTTGTTAAACATAAGGAAGAATTACAGAAGTGGATCCACAGCAAGATACAAAAAAAGTATGATCGTAAAACTGATCTCGTCTATTATGATGTTACAAATTATTACTTTGAAATAGATAAGGAAAGCGATAAGAAAAAAAATGGTTATTCAAAAGAGAATAAAAAAAGTCCCATAATTCAAATGGGTTTATTTACTGACATTCAGGGCATACCGATAAATTACCAGCTTTTCGAAGGTAATACCCATGATACCTTAACACTCCGAGATATGATATCAAACGTTAAGGTAAAAAATGACTATGATCTTGGAAGAATTATCGTTGTTGCGGATAAAGGCATCCATAGCGGCGATAATATATATTATCTCAAATCAGCAAAACATGGTTATATCTTCAGCTCCAGTGTAAGAAAAGGCAGTAAGGATTTTAAGGATTATGTTTTAAATGAAAGAGGATACAAAAAATTAACTTCTAATAAAAATAGTACAGATTTATTTAAATATAAATCAAGACTTACTCCAAGAACGATAAATGTCACTGGGACTAATGGCAAAATCCTAAAGAAAACTGTTGACGAAAAGCAAGTGATATTCTACAGTGAAAAATATGCAAAAAGAACAAAAGCGAAAAGAGAAGAGCAGATTAAAAAGGCATATAAAATCATTGGTAATCCTTCTGAATATGATAAGGCCGGTACGAGTGGTGCAAGGAGATATATAAAAGATATTAAATTTGATAAAAACACCGGTGAAATACTGCAATCAGAATCGATATTAAAATTTGATAAAGAAAAAATAGCCGAAGAAGAAAAGTATGACGGTTATTATGCTATATTTACTTCTGAAATGGACATGCCTGACGAAAAGATCATATCAACATACAAAGGTTTATGGAAAATTGAAGAAACATTTAAAATAACCAAAAGTGACTTAAAGACAAGACCGGTATTTGTATCCAGAAGTGATCATATAGAATCCCATTTTTTAACATGCTTTGTTGCACTTTTAATATTAAGGCTTATTCAGTTTGAGATCGGTAATGAGATATCAATAGAAGAGATCCTCTACTCGATAAAGGAATGCACCTGCACTAATTTTACCCAAAATCTATATGTTTTCAATTTTTATAACTCTGTCCTTGAAAAACTCGGCAAAAAATTCAACCTCGAATTTAATAATAAATATCTCACAAAGCAGCAGATCATAAAAAAAATTTCTAAAACCAAAAAAAGATAAAATATTATGTACATGTTAAAACAATATTAGTTTATAAAAGCGCTTAATAGGGAAAGCTTTGACAGCTAATTACCATAATTTAGTTGAAAAATAAAGGATTATAACTATAAGCCGAAATAGTAAAAAAATTGCTTTTACCTATGGCAGTTTTGCAACACTAAGAATTATTCGAGCATTAATTTCTTCTGAAGGATATTAAATGGCAGGATCTTCCCAAAACCCTTTTACATCAATAACTACAGGGTATATTTTTTGTCAGGTTTTTGCAAATTTCGTACTCTGGTTCCATTCTTTTGATTACCTTTTTCACCTGCCCATCTCTATACATCGATCCAGACTTCATCTTCCATATTTTTTTGCTGCTTCAAGCATGATAACAAGATTCTCAGGCGGCACATCTTCTTGTATGTTATGAGCAGAAGAAAAAATATATCCACCGTTGGCATTCAATATTTCAATGGTCTTTCTTACTGTTTCCTCAATGAT
>CAZDNU010000221.1:0-5959 GCA_964506865.1 uncultured Fusobacteriales bacterium
TTAAAAAGCCTAGAATTGAACGTAGATATGGCTGATAGCGGGAAGAATGCACTAGAGAAAACGTCCAAAAAAACATATGATTTGGTAATATCAGATATACAAATGCCGGAAATGGATGGATATGAATTTGTGAAAAGACTTAAAGATAATCCAAACTATGCAAATACTAATGTTTTGGCTCTTACAGCCGGAGTGAGCAAAGAAGAGATAGAAAAATGTAAAGAATTTGGTTTTGATGATTATTTAGGCAAACCTTTTCGTTTTGAAGAACTTATGAAAAAAATGGAAAAAATATTAAAATAATAAAATTAAGAGGAAGGCATTATAAGTGGCCTTCTTTTTAGTATAGGGAGGGATAAATCTTGATTTTATTAAATGAATTGAATAAAATACAGGAAAGAGATGGATATATATCTGAGGAGGAGATAAATAAAATTTCAAGCAATATGAAAATGAAAAAATCAGAATTATATGGTGTGATATCGTTTTATTCACGTTTAAGTGTCAAACAAAGGGGAAAGTATATAATAAGAGTATGTAAATCAATATCATGTGGAATAAATAAAAGCAAAGAGATACAAGATGTAATTAAAGACTACTTACAAATAGGGATAGGAAAAACGACTAAGGATAATAAATTTACTTTGGAATTAGTAGAATGTCTTGGTCAGTGTGGAGAAGCGCCAGTAGTAGAAATAAATAATGAAATTTATCCAAATATGACAAAGGAAAAAACCATTCATATTTTGAAAAAATTATCAGAAGGTGATAATCATGAGTGAAAAAATATATATGAAAAAATATGAAAAAATAGCTGAAAAATATAGGTATCCAGTATTAGAAAAAGCCATTAAAATGGGAAAAGAAAAATGTATGGAAGAGTTAGAGTTATCGAGATTACGAGGAAGAGGAGGAGCTGGATTTTCTACTTATAAAAAATGGAACTTTGTCGAGGGAAAAGAAGATGTGGTATTGATCTGCAACGGAGATGAGGGGGAACCTGGAACTTTTAAAGATAGATATATAATGGAAAATATTACGCAGCTATTTTTAGAGGGTGTACTAATAAGTGCATTTATATTAGATGCAAAAGAAATCTATATTTATATACGAGGGGAATATACGAAAGCAATACTAGAAGTAGAAAGCACTTTAGCTAGCTTAAAAGATATTTCTCATGCAAAAGAGATTGCTAGTAAAGTAGTATTAGTAAAAGGGGCAGGGGCATATGTTTGTGGTGATGAAACCTCACTAATAAATTCCATAGAGGGAAAACGAGGGAATTCTAGAATAAAGCCCCCATATCCGGTAAATCAAGGTTTATTTGGTAAACCAACAGTTGTAAATAATATTGAAACACTTAGCAATATACCTTTAATAATTCAAGATGGCGGTCAATCATATTCGACATTAGGTGATGAAGATTTTTCTGGCACAAAATTAATATCACTAAGCGGAAATATAAATAAATCTGGTGTATATGAGGTTGAATACGGAAAGATTAATTTTGAACAGATAGTGAATCAGCTGGGGCAAGGGATGAAAAATGGAAAAGATATCAAATTTGTAATTCCAGGAGGTATATCAACTAAAATATTAACACGAGAAGAAATAAATTGCAGGTATTCATATAAAGATCTAGCAAAGTATAATTCAAGCTTTGGATCGGGAGCTATAATAGTCGGCGATGAAGAAGTAAATATTTTAGATTTATTGACTAATGTGGCGGATTTTTTTATGCATGAAACATGTGGAATATGTTTTCCCTGCAGAGAAGGGAATAGGCAGATAAGTCATTTATTGAAAAATATAGATGTAGGAGAATTTAAAGCAAAAAATATGCAACTGATCAAAGAAATAGGAAGAACAACTAAAAAAGCAGCCAGATGTGGTTTGGGACAGGTTTCAGCTGATTTGATTGAAAGCATATTTGATAAATTTTATGATGAGATATAAAATCGGAAGGATGTGTAAAAATTGATAAATCTTAGTATAAATGGTGAGGAAATATCAGTTGAAGAAGGAACAACAATACTAGAAGCTGCTAAAAAATTGAATTATAAGACACCCACGTTGTGTTACCAAAAAGAATTGTCTGTTTATGGTGGCTGTAGACTTTGCATTGTGGATATAAAAGGTGAAAATAATTATGCTATTTCATGTGCCACAGAAGTACAAAATGGAATGGTGGTTCATACACATACAAGGGACCTGATGGAAGTTCGTAAAAATATATTTCAATTAATTATAGCAAATCATCCATTTGATTGTAAATTAAATTGTCTTACTTGCATAAAAAATATTTCATGTGAACTTAGAAAATTGGCTGAAGAGATAGGAGTAACAGATTTGCAATATGAATTTATTGAAAAAGAATGGAAAACTGATAAAAGCTCAGTTGCAATAGAAATAGAAACAAGTAAATGTGTGACCTGTGGTCGCTGCATAAGAACTTGTGATGAAATACAATATACAGGAGTTTTAACAATGACAAATAGGGGACCAGCTACAAAGGTTAGTACATTCTTAGATAAGGGATTGGGCAATGTAGACTGTGTATCATGTGGTCAGTGTATTCTTGCATGTCCTACAGGGGCTATTCATGAAGTAATAAGCTTAAACAAAGTAATAAATGAAATAAATAATCCTGAAAAACATGTAGTGGTTCAGACTGCGCCAGCTGTTCGAGTGGCAATCGGAGAAGAGTTTGGATATTGGCCGGGAAAAAACCTAGAAGCACAAATGGTAACTGCCTTAAAAAAAATAGGATTTGATAAGGTATTTGACACAAACTTTACAGCCGATTTGACTATAATAGAAGAAGCAAATGAATTTATAAAACGATTCACTAATAATGAAAGATTGCCCTTGATTACATCTTGTTCTCCGGGATGGATAAATTTTGCAGAATACCAAATTCATGATGTAGTGGACAATCTTTCATCGTGCAAATCTCCACAGCAAATGTTTGGGGCACTTTCTAAAAGCTATTATAGCGAAAAAACAGGCATAAAAAAAGAAAATATAGTCAGTGTATCAATAATGCCATGTACTGCTAAAAAATATGAGGCTAAAAGAGAAGAAATGAAGTCAGATAATATATATGATGTAGACTATGTAATAACAACACGAGAGTTTGCAAAACTTATAAAACAAAATAGTATCGATTTTGCAAATCTTTCTAATGGGACTTATGATAATCCATTTGGAATATCTACAGGTGCCTCTGTTATCTTTGGTGCAAGCGGTGGAGTAATGGAAGCGGCACTACGGACAGCATACCATAGCCTTACTGGTGAAAACATAAAAGAAATTGAGTTTCATCAAGTACGAGGACTTAATGGTATAAAAGAAGCCGTTATAAATATAGGTGAAAAACAGATAAAAGTAGCAGTAGCAAATGGATTAGAAAATGCATATCAACTTATGAAAAGACGTAATCAATATCATTTTATCGAAATAATGGCTTGCCCAGGAGGCTGTATTGGTGGTGGTGGACAGCCTATATCTTGCGTGGAAGATTACCTCGAGAAAAGAAAAAATGGATTATACCAAATTGATGAGGAACGCGAGATAAGATTTTCTCATGAAAATCCTGCTATTAAAAGGCTATATGATGAATTTCTAAAAGAGCCATTAAGTGAGATATCAGAAAAGTATCTACATACAAGTTATAAAAAACGAAAGGAATAATAGGTTTATTAACTTAGGATTAGCTTGAAATATATGATAAAACTTGACATTTAGACAAAATATGTTGTAAAATAAAGAGAGTAAAAAATTGTAATAATACAAGGAGGAAAAAATGTCAAAATTAAAAGGAACACAAACAGAAAAAAATTTATTGAAGGCATTTGCAGGTGAATCACAAGCAAGAAATAGGTATTCATATTTTGCCTCAGTTGCCAAAAAAAGAAGGATATGAGCAAGTTGCTGCTATTTTTACAGAAACAGCGGATAATGAAAAAGAGCATGCAAAAAGATTTTTCAAATTTTTAGAATCAGGAGAGGCTGTAGAAATAACTGCAATGTACCCAGCAGGAACAATTGGAACTACTGTAGAAAACTTAAAAGCTGCAGCCGAAGGAGAAAATGAAGAATGGTCAGAATTGTATCCTGATTTTTCACAAGTAGCAGAAAAAGAAGGATTTCCTGAAATAGCTACAGCGTTTAAAATGATAGCTAAAGTAGAAAAAGAGCATGAAGCTAGATACAGAAAGCTTGCTGAAAATATTGAAAAAGATTTAGTATTTAAAAAAACTTCATCTATTCGATGGAAATGTAGAAATTGTGGATATGTACATGAAGGAGATGCCGCTCCGGCAAAATGTCCAGCATGCGTACATCCTCAATTGTACTTTGAAATTAAAGAAACTAATTATTAAGTAAACTTAAAATGGGTCAGCTAAAAAATTAGTCTGACCTATTTTTTATAGAAAATCAAAAAAAGTCAAAATATATTAAAAGGACTTAAGATGGTGAAAAAATTTAATGAATTTGAACTTATAATAATAGAAATATTAAAAAAATCAAATAATTCAATCCAGGAATATAAACTAATCAAAAAATTACAAGAAAAAGATATAATTCAAAACTTTGCTTATAATAATAGCCAAGAACTATATAAGATACATTTTATATTATTTAACCAGCTTTATAAGTTAAGAGATAAATTGATTTTAAATAAAGATGGGATACTTGAGATACAATCTACAAGGATATCTATAAAATCTTATAGAAAAGGTAAAGAGGATATAGTTGAAATTGATTTGCTTGAAAGTTTTTATCGGGATATGACTAACTTGAAAATTGATTCACATGAGCTAGATGATTTGTTGAATCAATTTTGGAAGAAAATATATTTTTCAAATAAGAAAAAGAAAGCACTAGAAATATTAAATTTAGAAGAAAATATTGATTTTGAGCTTATAAAAAAGAGGTACAAAAATTTAGTAAATTTACATCATCCAGATTGTGGTGGAGATGTAAAAATAATGCAAGAGATAAATGAAGCAATGAATATTTTAAAACATTATTATAGAAACTAAGAAAAAGAAAATCAACAAATTTTACATAACGAATATTATCGGACCATATATAAAAAGAAAACAAACTGCGGCCCTAATCCATTGGATTAGGGCCGCTAATATTAGGAACTCTTTGGACTTAGAAATTTCAAAGTATCTACATTAACTTCTGTTGTATAGATATTTTTTCCTTCAGAGTTTTCATATTTTCCTGTACGAATCTCTCCGCTGATACCAAGTAAATTTCCTTTTTGGGTGTATTTGTTCAGAAGTTCAGCTTTTTTATCCCAGGCAATACATCTTATGAAGTCGGTTTGTTCAGGTTGTAACTTTCGTTGAACAGCAAGACTAAACTTTGAAAAAGTTTTATTATTTGATGTTTTAATAAGTTCCACCTTGTTAGTTAGTCTTCCTATCAAATTAACACTATTCATTTTATTCCTCCCTATTTTGTTTTGTTGTTATAAAAATATTGCCACAAAACAAATAAATTCCCAGAATAAAATTTAATTATTATTTTTAATATGTACATCCATTTGCGGATATGGGATATTTATATTTTCACTATCAAAAGCAATTTTAACATCTTCCATCATATCAAAATATACTTCCCAGTAGTCTTTAGTATTACACCATACTCGTATAGTAAAATTTATAGAACTTCCACCATGTTCTTTTAATCTAACAAATGGAGCAGGTTCTTTTAGTATTTTCTTATTTTTTTCGTGCAACATTTTGGACTACTTCTTTTACTTTTTTATATCAGCTTCATATCCTACTCCAAATAAAATATAAACTCTTCTTGTTGGGTTTCCAGAGTAATTTACTATGTTGTTGTTAGATAAGTTGCCGGTTGAGATAACTATTTTTTTATTATAAGTGTATGAATAACAGTATGCAAGATTTGTATATATTTCCTTTTTATAAAAATT
>CAZDNU010000222.1:0-2447 GCA_964506865.1 uncultured Fusobacteriales bacterium
TTCTCTATTTCCCTAATCGCATATTCATGACTTTTCCCTTTTCGATAGGGTCTATCTGAAGTTATAGCGTCATATGTATCTGCTACAGCTATTATCCTAGATTCTATTGGTATCTTTGATCCTGATAGAGCACTTGGATAACCGAAACCATCCCAGCGTTCATGATGATACTTTATTATATTTGCGACATTTTGCATATTATGTATCTGTGATACAATATCATAGCCCTTTTGCGGATGCTCCTTTATTAATTTATACTCCGCATCTGTCAATTTCCCTTCTTTATTTAAAATATTTTCTGATAAACCAATTTTACCTACATCATGAAGTACTGCTGCCATCTCTATTTCGGTTAGTTTTGCATCAGGCAAAGTCATCCTTTCTGCTATTAGCACAGACAGCACTGCTACTCGATCCGAATGCCCTTTTGTGTAATAGTCTTTGGCCTCTATTGCTTTTACTAAAGATTTCACAATATCTATATTACGTTTTTCTCCCTCTGTTATCAAAAATGCATTTTCTATAACAATACCAGATTGACTCAATATATTGTTTATCAGTTCTATCTGTCTGTCCTGCAGTAATTCTCCTTTATTCAGCAAAATAAGTATATTGCCTTTTAGTTGATTTTTTATAATAATAGGAAAATTATAGATTGTATTTCCATCTATTTGCAATGGAACATATCCAGGAATTAGTTTACTAAGTTCGCCTAGACTTTCTACTTTGTAATGTCTTAAGGCTTTTTTGAGCAACATTAATTTATCCCACTCACTTTTCGCCGAGTAATAGTAATTATGATTTAATATAAATAGTACCTTCCCCAAAATAATATTTTCTATTAATTCAATAATTCTTTCCATTACTTTTTTAAACGATAATGGCAACCTCAAAACCTTGGTTGTCTCATATAATATCCGATAATCAGATATTTCATCAGTCAATTCCTGCACTCTCTTTTCAAGTTTTTTCACATATACTGAAGAAGGTTTTTCGTTTTCCATCCTATCAAGATAATAAAATATATTTAAAGGATTGAATCTGTCTTCACTTACATCGAATACGCCTTTTTTAAAATATGCTCTCATATTTTTGACTGATCTGTCCTTCAAAAATACCATTATCTTTACATCTGAATTATAATACTTTGATGTGTAATCTAGAAATTCCTCTGTACCTTGCCCTTCCTCTAATATAGCAAGCTCAATATATTCCTCTTTTTCCAGCGCTTCTGTTGCTTCTCGATAATTTTTGCACAAAATCAGCTGATAAAAAAAAGATATATCTTCTTCATACACGCTTGCAGTAGTTACCAAAAGAACCTTTTTCATAAAATGCCTCCCTGCAAATCAATCATACTAATTATAATAACTCATAACTTCACTTGAAAATTCATCATTTTTGTCATATAGATATATTGGTTCGTTAATTGTTAATTCGCATTTTCTATCTTTTATGGCTTCTATCATAAATAAAATCGCATCTTTTCCAGGTTTCGAATACACTATTCGCAGTCGTTTTGTATAAAACTTATTTTCGTTTAATATTTTTATTACTTCTTCAAATCGCCTTATTCTATGGACGATATTAAAACTTCCCCCACTTTTTAATATACGTCTAGCCGATTTTACCAATTCATCAAAAGTCAATTTCAACTCATGACGCGATATTGCTTTTTGCTCATTATCACTTATTTTCCCTTCCTTAACTTTCATATAAGGAGGATTCGAAACTATAAGATCTACTTTAAAGTCATTTTTGAATTCACGAACATCTTTATTTATAACCGATATCTTTTCCTCTAGTTTATTATAAATAACACTTCGTCTTGCCATATCAGCTATATCTTCTTGTATTTCTACACCATATATTTTTTCGACATAGATTGCATTTGAAAGCAATATGGGGATTATCCCTGTGCCTGTACCAATATCCAAAACTGTCTTGGTGTTTTTTAGACTTAGAAAATTTGCTATTAACACCGCATCTATCGCAAAACGAAAACCAGTTTTTTTTTGAATAATCTGTTTTTTGACTTTATTCAGTTCATCTATAGTTTCATCATCAAATATTTCCACCATTTGATCTCCTTATATTATAATTTTTACAGTAATTTCAAGTCAATTTTATCAGTAAATACGCAAGCATTTATTCCTTTGCCTGATAATCTTCTTCTAAGTCTTTGTGCTCAGCTTCCACATCACTTGTAGTTTGTTTTAGTTTATGTGCTTCTGCCTTATCAAATTCTACTTCACTTAAATTAAGTTTATTTACTCCTTTACTATGTATGTCTGCATACAAATATCCATTTAGTGGATTTAGACTGAGTACTTTACCTGTGCCCAGCTCGCACTTTATGCTTTGTCCTACTGCCGGATAATTTTTCAATTCATCTTCATATTGCTCTATCTCATATCGGATACAACACAAAAGTCTGACACATACCC
>CAZDNU010000223.1:0-4580 GCA_964506865.1 uncultured Fusobacteriales bacterium
TTGGACAAAAAGATATATGCGCTTCGAGACGTAACTGGCACAGTGGCAAGCATACCCTTGATAGCTAGTAGCATAATGAGCAAGAAAATCGCGGTGGAAAGCAATGGCATAGTTCTAGATATCAAAGTGGGTAGTGGAGCGTTTATGAAATGTCAAAAAAAAGCAAGTGAGCTGGCCGATCTTATGATAAAAATAGGGAAAAAATTTGATAAAAAGATAATAGCGGTGCTAAGTAGCATGGAGCAACCGCTTGGGGAAAGTATAGGAAATGCTTTAGAGGTACAAGAAGCAATAGAAGTACTAAAAGGTAGAGGTTCTAAAGATTTAAATCAACTTGTAAAAAAACTTGCATCATTATCTTTACTGATTAGCGGGAAATTTTCTACAGAGCAAGAAGCAGCTTTAGAAGTCGATAAAGTTATAAAAAATGGAACTGCATTGGAGAGCTTCAAAAATTTTGTAAGGCACTATAATGGAAACGCGGAAATAATAGAAAATTATAATTTGCTGAATATATCAAAAAACATATATGAAATAAAATCAGAAAGCGATGGATATATATGTGAGATTGATTCGGAAAAAGTGGGGAATGCAGCAATGAAGCTAGGTGCAGGCAGAAAAAAGAAAGATGATGCAATAGATTATGGAGTAGGACTAAAAATTATCAAGAAAATTTCCGATAAAGTAAAAAGAGGCGATACCATTTGCAAAGTTTATTACAAAGAAATAGCAACTTTGAAAGAAGTAGAAAAAGATATAAAAAAAGCATATAAAATATCTCAAAACAAAGTGAAAGAAAAAAATATTATTTTGGAGATAAAATGATATGTATATTAATGCTTTGTAATTGTGATAGAAGGAGAGGTTTATCTTGGAAATAAATAAAAAGATTTTGATAATAGATGACCAACAAGAGATACTAGATAGCTTAGAGAGTATATTTACAGGAAAAGATAGCTTAAAAGAAGTAACAGCAAAATTTGATGACATAGTGGAAGAGTTTTTTCATGATGATGAGGTAAATAAAGAATACATAGAAGAAATATACGATGTAGATGTAGCAAATCGAGGAGAGATAGGCTTTGAGAAGATAAAAAAATCTATTGAAGAGCAAAAACCATATTCTGTAGTGACGATAGATATGCGTATGCCAGGTTGGGATGGACTAAAAACAGCTAAAGAAATTCGTAACATAGACAAAAATATAGAGATAGTAATAGTAACTGCTTATACTGATAAAAATAGAGAAGAGATATTGAGAACTGTAGGAACTCCAGAAAAGCTATTATATCTAAAAAAACCATTTGATCGTGAAGAAATAATGCAGCTAATTTTGTCATTAACTTTAAAATGGTCACTAGAAAAAGAGGTAAAAGATCAGCTGCATATAATTACGGATAACCGTAATAAATTGGAGGACATAATAGAGAGTGTAAATATAATAGAAAAGATAAAACCGCCAACATTACTAAAAACTTTAAATGAAGTATTGACTCAAATACTTATTCTAACTGATTCAAAAGATGGATTTATAAAAATGTATAGCCAGAATGAAACTTATCAGTTTGGGATGACCGTAGAAAAAGATATATTACAAGATTTAGAAAGAAAAATAAAAGAAAAAAAGACGATATTGTTTAGTGGTAATTATGTTTTAGTGCCATTTGTGGCAAACGATGAATTAATTGCTTTAGCAATAATAGATGTAGCAAAACACAAAAAAAAGGTGAAAAAAAACTATAAGTTTTTGGAAATATTTATGTCAAATGCTAGTAACATGATAAAGAATTCATTTCTATACAAGAAATTGGAGGACGTAAATATCGAGCTATCCAGACAAAACCAGGAATTGATTCGAATAAACAACCTGTACAGAAAATTCATGGTAATATCTTCGCATGAACTAAGAACACCAGCAACTTTGATATCGGGTTATTCCAATATATTGAAGGAGAAATTGTATAAAAATGAAGAAGATGAAAAAAAGATATATAATGGACTAATAAAGTCTAGTAAAAGGTTGAACCAATTGGTAACAAGAATACTAGAGAGCTTTTCGCTTAGCAATAAAGGAGAAGACATTGTATTGTTGGAAAACTATTATGATGTAAAAGATATATTTGATATGTTGTATAGAAAAGTTGAGATATTTTTGAAAATCAGAAATCAAAAATTGGTTTTGGAAAAAGAAGAAAATATGCCCAAAGTATATACTGATATAGGAAAAATAGTTGATTTTGTGTTGTTTAATCTAGTAATCAATGCTGTAAAGTCATCAGCTGATGGCAAGATTATTCGAATCAAAAGCGAATACAACAAAAAATACAATAAAGCATCAATATCAGTTATTGACGAAGGGATTGGAATGAACCAGACAGAATTAGAGGCCATTTTTTCGCCTTTTTATATAATAGGAAATGAAAAATATCATCATACAGGATTGTATGAATTTAAAGCATCTGGAATCGGACTGGGCTTAACAGTAGTTAAGGATATGCTAAGTTTGATAGGTGAGAATATAACTTGTAAGAGTGAAAAAAATATAGGTAGTGTATTTACATTTACTCTTCCGATTAGTGAAAAGAAGGAATAAGCCTGCACAATTTTGTGCAGGCTTATTCCTTCTTTTAAAATTATATTAGACTTAATTCAGTTGTGGCTTATATCCCACAGTGAATTAAGTCCAACGTATATTTAATTTTTTTTGGGATATGAGCCCAAGATTTTAAATTCATTGCATAAATTTTCTACTTCGGAAAATGCAGCTTGTAGATTTGTATCTTCGTAATAACCTTCTAAATCAACAAAAAACACATAACGCCATTGAACTTTCTTGTTGGGTCTGGATTCTATCATAGTCAAATTTATATTATTTCTATAAAAAACTTCTAAAACATTGTAAAGAGCGCCTATCTTTTCGCTGGGTGAAAACATAATAGAAGTTTTGTCCTTTCCACTTGACTTATTGATGTTTTTACCAACAACTAAAAAACGAGTAGTATTGTCTGCGATATCATCAATAGCTTCTTCCAAGATGTTGAGTGAATATTTTTTTGCAGCAAGACTTGGACCTATAGCAGCACTTTTTTCGTTTTCAGATGCAAGCTTTGCAGCATAAGAGTTAGAAGTAGTCTCTATTAATTTGGCAGTAGGAAAATTTGCGGAGATCCAGTTTTTACACTGTCCAAATGATTGAGAATGAGAGTAAATAGTAGATATATTTGAGAAGTCTTCCTCTTTGCTCATGAAATTTTGTTGTATTTTTAGCTCTAATTCAGCCACTATTTTTAGTTCAGAATCCATAAACTTATCTAAAGTATAATTCACAGCACCTTCAGTAGAATTTTCAATAGGAACTACACCATAATCTACAAAATCTTTTTCTACTTCACAAAATATAGAATCAATCGAATTTTGTGAATGAAAGACAACAGAAGATCCAAACACCTTTATAGCCGCAAGATTTGTAAAGCTAGCCTCTGGTCCAAGATAGGCAATTTTCAATTTTTTTTCTAAGCTTCTACAAGCAGAGATGATCTCAGTAAAGATAGCAACAACTGATTCGCTTGGAAGATCAGTATTATTCATTTTCTTTAGTTTTTCAAAGATTTGTTTTTCACGTTCTGGTACATAAATAAAACTGTTAGATTTATTTTTTAATTCTCCAACAGCTTTCACCACATCTGATCGCTTTGCAATAAGATCTAGGATATTTTGATCGATTTCATTTATCTGTTTTCTAAGCTTATCTAATTCCGGTGAACTTATATTTTTAAGCTCCATACTATCACCACCTTATATAATTTAGAGTATTTTATAATAAAATAGAAAAAAAAGCAATTTTTTATTTGCATATTTTGTGAAAATTATGTAAAATAGGAAGAAGGGATATAAAATCTGAAACTTATTTTAATATTAAAATTAAGTTTTTAAAAGAGGTGATGAATGTTGGGAATATTTTCGAATAAAAAAAGATATGCAACAATATCAGGTGCTGATAAGGAAAAAGTAAATTTAAAACAAGAAAAAGAAAATAGCGAGAAACTTTGGGAAAAATGTCCTACATGTGAAGAAATAATATATAAAAAGGATATAGATGCAAATTCAAAAGTATGTCCTAAATGTGATCATTATTTTAGAATGAGCGCGATGGAGAGAATCAATCTATTGATCGATGAAAATACATTTCAAGAATTTGATGAGGGAATGATATCACAAGATCCTTTGGAGTTTTTTAGTTACAAAGAGCGATTGGAAAAAAGCAAACTTAAAAGTGGTTTAAACGATGCTGTTGTATCTGGAACAGGAAAAATAAATAAAATCAAAGTAAGTGTAGCTGTAATGGATTTTAGCTTTATGGGTGGAAGCATGGGCTCGGTAGTTGGTGAAAAAATTACTAGGACTATAGAGCGGGGATTAGAGCAAAAGCTACCTGTAGTGATAGTATCATCATCAGGTGGTGCAAGAATGCAAGAAGGAATATTATCATTGATGCAGATGGCAAAGACTTCAGCAGCGCTAGAAAAACTAAGAGAGAACGGCTTGCCTTTTATATCAATACCAGTACATCCTACAACAGG
>CAZDNU010000224.1:0-3974 GCA_964506865.1 uncultured Fusobacteriales bacterium
TTAGATTCTCCTTTACTAAATGTTTTTGTCGTGATTAACATTTTAGCATAGGATTTCTGATGAACCTACTTTTTTGTGCAATTAATTATACAATTTTCCCAAAAGTGATTAAATATTCATGTACAAGTTTCTTGCTTTTTAGGTTCTGAAATATTAGATAAAGCCATTGCTGTTCTATATGATTTACCACTTATATTTACTATTGTTGAATGATGTATCAATCTATCTAATATTGCACTTGCAAGAAGCTTGTCTAAAAATATTTTATCCCAATCTGATAGATTTATATTACTTGTTATTATAGTGCTTTTGGTTTCATATCTTCTATCTATTAACTGGAAAAACATCTTTGCTTCGTGTTCTCCTATTGGTAAATAACCTATCTCATCTATTATCAGCAATTTATACTTGCTGAAATGCTTTATACGACTTTCAAGTTTATGTTCTATGTAGGCTTTTCTTAATTGTTCTATTAAATCTCGGCATTTTATGAAATAAGTACTTATTCGCTTTTTTGCAGCTGCTATTCCTATCGAGGTGGCTAAATGCGTTTTTCCTACTCCACTGTTACCTATAAGCATTATATTGCTGTTATTTTCTAAAAATCTCAAACTTTCAAAATCTAAAAATTGTTGTTTATTTATCTTTGGCTGAAATTCAAATTCAAAATCTTTTAATTCTTTCAAATGTGGAAACCCTGCTACTTTTACCATTGCATTCCTTGCATTATAATTTTTTACCTCTATTTCTTTTGTCGTTAATTCATTCAAGGCTTCTAATACTCCTATTTCATTATTATTTATTTTATCTATATACTTATCTATGTTTAATTTTATTTGATTTAATTTTAATTCTTCTAAATTTTTATATAAATTCTGATAGTTGCTCATTAAAAACCTCCAATTCTTTCAAATGCTCGGTTGCTAATTCTTCTAAATTCTCACTCTTTTTACATGTCTTTTTTAGCATTTCAAAATGGTCTTTTTCATGATAATTTATTTTCCTTTCACTTAGTTCATGCATTGTTATTAATTTCCTATTAAAATATACTTGAATTTGACTATCTAATACTTTTAATGTTACTCTTTTACCTATATACTCTACTAGGACTGAATACTGTTTCTTATTATAAGTAAATAATCCATCTGTATTTACTATCGCTTGATTTGTTTTTATTTTATAATAAGATATTATCTTTTCATTTGGCAATTTCAACATATTTTCTTTTTCCTTTTTGTATAACAATATTGGCGGAATTCCTGTCCCTTGACATATTCTTGAATTTGCTTCTTCTTCTATTATTCCTAATTTATTATCTAATTCTGTTAAATTCTCTAATTTCCCATTATAGTTTAATATTTCCTCTATTATTCTCATTGGATTTTCTACCTTTGCTTTTGTATTTGGTCTTGCTCTCATACAAGGCTTTACTTTAAAATTAAAATCATTTGCAAATTCTTCAAACTTTATATTCACCTTTCCTTCACTTTTTTCTGTTCTTGCTTTATCCATTATCGTTGAAGCATTGTCTACTATTAATTCTTTTGGCACTCCTCCTAGCCTTTCAAAAGCTGTCGTTAAAAAATCAAATAAATAATCTTGACTTGTTGATGGACACACTTTCCATACCTTATATCTTGATGCGGATAATACTATACTTCCTACATTTATCAATGTTTCACTTCCATCTTTAAATGTAAATCTTAATTTCTCCTTCCAATCAAATTGGGCTTGTTTTCCAAATGGTGTTTCTGTTTTTACTGCTTCTTTTTTTGCTTTTGGATTGAAATATTCTGCAAACTCCTTATTATTTAATATGTATGCATTGAAATTACTCCTTGATATTTCTAATCCATGCTCCCTTTTCAAATATCTATACAAATGTATTTTATAATTAAACTTTTGGATACTATTTTCTCCTAATAATTCTTTTATTATTTCATAATATTTATCTAGCTTTGTTTTTCTTGCCTTTCTTTCTTTTTTTTCATTTCCTTCGTAATACTTTTTTATTGTTCGCCTATCTATTTTTAATTCTCTTGATAACTTACTAAAATTTGGCTTTTCCAATTTATTTGCCTCCAATAATTTTCTTAATTTATTTAAATCTTCTTTATTTTTTATTTCTAATATCGTATCTATTTTGATTCTATATTTCAACATCATCACCTCATAGATACTATATTATATTTTATATTTCTTGTACATACTTTTTTAATCATTTTTGTACATATTCATTATAGCATTTATACCTTTACACCAAAATCACCCCTATAATATTACCCCCTATTTCTATATTTTTCAAGTAAATATATCTATCATTTTATATAGAATATTCTGGCAAATCCATTTTCATAGTTGTAGCTCTCTAATTTACCAAATTAAATAAATTTTGTACTATTTCTCGTATTTTTTCTGACTGATCCGAAAGCTTTTCTGGCTATCTCTACACCATGACTTGAATTATCTATATTTTTTTGAATTATATCTGTAGTATTTTTCGCGGCTTCTGCACTTTTATGAGCCAACGTTCTTACTTCCTCTGCTACTACTGCAAATCCCAACCCCGCATCTCCTGCTCTCGCTGCTTCTACTGCTGCATTTAGAGCCAGTATATTGATTTGAAAAGCTATATCATCTATTACTTTTATTATTTTCGATATTTCATCACTTGATAGCTCTATATCATCCATTGCAGCAAGCATGTCAGACATTTTTTCTTTTCCCATATCTACAAGCGCCTTGCTTTCTCTCGATACATCTGATGCTACTATTGTATTTTCTGTATTGGAATTACCATTGCTGAGGTTTCGCTAAGAGCTGCTGAAGTTTCTTCTACAGAAGATGATTGTTCGAAACTTCCCTTTTCTAGCTCTTGACTAGCTTCTAGTAAGTTATCAGAATCATTCTTCAAATTTACAGCATTCTCTTCTAATTTGGCCACAAGCATATTTATTGGATCAATTACTTTTTTGCTTAGATATATGATGAATCCACTTATGATTATTATCAAAAATATTATTTGAATAATAATTTCATACATTAATTCTCGCAACTTCTTAAAATAGTTAGTTTCATTTATTATTTTAAGATATGATACAACCGTCCCCTCAAAATCTAATATTGGCATAATTGTTATTACTTTCTCGTTCTCTTTATTAAATTTGGTTATTACTTCTCCACTTAACAACTTTTCATCTTCTTTATTTGTTACTTCATATATATTTTTATCTGTTGTACCTATAAAATCTTGCTCTTGCCAACTTATCCCCCCTTTTTTGTCCTCTAATATCCATTCTCCGCCGTATCTGCTTTTCATCGTTTCTGTCCATTTTTTTTGAATGTTTAAACCAAGCTCTACACTTCCTAAGTGCTCCCCCTGATAAATTACAGGGACGACTCCCCGTATTCCATAGCCAGCTTTTCCTTTTTCTACTCCTCGTACACTTATTTTACTTTCATTGCATTTCATTACTGTATTACGAAACGACGAAAGATCATCACCATATTTTTCCAAATTATGCAATCTCAAAAAGCTCTCTCCCGATATCAAATGGTACTGAAATTGAACTATACCATAATTTGATTTGAGTTCATTGAAAAATTCAGAATAATATTGACTTAGTCTTTTTCTATCTCTCATCTTGAAATACTGATTGGTTTCCATATTTTGGGCAATAATTCTAGCTCCTAATTCAGCTTTCTGAGCTTCTTTAGCTATACTATTATTTACAATATCAGACATTTTTTTGGAATTTTGAGTCTCTGAATTATATATAATTTCTTTTTGATTTTTATAATTTATAATCGAGGTAAATATTAAGGGTCCAAAACTCACTACTAAAAGAACTGTTAAAACTTTCTGAAGTAAATTCAATCTTATTTTCAATTAGTCATCACTCCTTAATTTTATTTTCTCATAATAAATAAATCCCTAATTTAAAACATATTGCAGTTATTTTTCATTTGCTATA
>CAZDNU010000225.1:0-1680 GCA_964506865.1 uncultured Fusobacteriales bacterium
TACTTACAACGAACAAAGCATTTTTTTCTGCTGTTCGAATATTTGCAGCTTCGATATCGCCTTTTATCACATATTCAATTCCTTCTACCTCTTCATTTGGCGTTAATTTTACTTGTCCAGCTTCACGTGCAATACTTACGCCACTAGCTATATCACCTTTTTCCTCTCCCTTAAAACATCCTGTTAGTGCCAATGATAATATCATTACCACTAAAAACAACGTCCTCACTTTTTTAAACATCTTATAAATTCCTCCTTCTTCATTTTTATATATTTTTCATTTATTTCCTTTGCAAATTTTTCTTTAAACTTGATATAACTATAGCAATATTTTTTCATTTATTTAATTTTTTTTAGCTTAGTAATGACAGGCATTTTAGAGGTTTCTATTTTTTCATTTTATATTTAACTGTCTTTTTTCAGAAATAGTGTTCTTTTACCGCTTTGAAATGTCTTGTTTTGCACATTAATACGTTTTTATGTTAAACTATTTTGCATATTACATAATTCGACTTTATCCTCGTCCAAACTCTCCAGGTTACCAAACTCTAAGCAAATCTAACTCACTACTTTCGAAAATTTGGTAAGATAAGGCCCACACTGAATTCTTAGTTCAACTGTAGGGGCACACCTGTGTGTGCGTCCAGTGTAGCTACACTAAATTAAGTTCATCTTTATTGTTTTTATGTGTATTGATTTTTTTCATACATAATGATATAATCTATAAAAATTTGAAAAATTTGGTACTCTTTACGCTTGCAGAGTTTGCCAAATAACTGTCCAACTTAGCTTATTAAAAGGAGTGTTTTATATGGAGAAACAAAAACTTAGTTTAGAACAACTAAGTAATAATGATTTGCTTAAGCTTTTTATAGAAAAACAGGTCAATTTAGATTTTAAAAGTCCTGAAGGTGAAACAGCACTACATTTTGCTTGTCAACTAAATAACTATAAAGCTATCTCTACTTTAGTATCCGATGGTATTGATTTAGAGTCTCAAGATATAAATGGTAGGACTGCTGCTCATTTTGCCGCAAGAAACTCTGATCTTTTAGTTATTGATTTTTTATTTGGAAAAGGTTTGAATTTGCTAGCAAAAGATGACCGCGGACATACAGTGCTTGATTATTCATATGAAAATCCCGATAGAGCTGTATTTGAGTATCTCTTAATACTAGAAGATCTAAACAATACAAATAATATAGATTTTCAAGACAACCTTGGACGTTCTTTGTTAGAAAGATCAATTTTATATGGAGGCACAAATCTACCCCACTACTTATTAAATAAAGGCGCTAATCCAAATTTGCAGGATGACAACGGATATGCTCCGCTCCATATTGCAGTTCTAAAACAAAATACTGCAATGCTTGAATTATTGCTTACCAAAAATGCTAATCCAAATATATGCGACCTACAAAATGAGACTCCCTTGCATCTTGCCTGTATAAAAAAAGTATAAACTTGATAACTATTCTTTTAGACAATAACGCAGATACAACAATAGAAAATATTAAAGGTGATACTCCATACTTCATTGCAAAATCTCTAAATACCCATAGTATAATAAAATATTTCGAAAAATAACTTAGTTCTTTAAAAGTTTATCTTAAAACATAAAAGAATATGACTTTAAAATAAGTCATATTCTTTTATGTTTTTTTATTACTCTTTTTTATA
>CAZDNU010000226.1:0-2099 GCA_964506865.1 uncultured Fusobacteriales bacterium
ATTTATAAACCCATAAGAAATATAACTTTTGGTCAACCTTTTCTAGTTTTTAAATTTTACTTCACTAATATTTTACTAAATATGCATTATTATAACTAGGCGCCTTACCTTGTCGTACAAGCGCTCTATACAGTATATTTACCACTTCTGCTCGTTTTGCATTATTATTTGGATTTAGATATCTTTTGTTTGGGTAGTTTACTACCATATTATTCCTTGTAGCATTTGCTATTGATTGTTTTGCCCAGTTTGGTATATTATAGTGATCTGTATAATAGTTGTCCAAAACCGAGATATTTCCCCCGCTTAATCCCAATCCATTACTTATAGCAAGCAGGGCTTGGAGTTTGCTTACATTTTCTTCAGGCTTAAATGTGCCATCTTTATATCCTGCTATATACCCTGATCTTGCAGCTCTCAATATATTCGTTCTTGCCCAGTGATCTGATATATCTGTAAAACTTCTCGAACTATACTCTGATTTCTCCTGCGGATTTAATACTGCTACCAACATTGTTGCAAACTCTGCTCTTGTCAAATCCCTATCCGGTTTGAAATTTCCATCACTGTAACCATTCATATACCCATTATCTATCATATATCTTACTTCAGTCTCACTCCAATGACCCGCTACGTCGTAGGGCTTTTTTCCAGCATCACTTACCCAAACAGATACTGACCCTCCATTACATTTAAATTCTCCCCAGCCATCATTATTTGTCCATACTTCATCATTTCTATTTCCAAGATAATCTATAAATTTTGTATTTGCTTTACCTGTATACATCCATTTACTTCCACCTGGTCCATCTGACATCAATACCGCCATAGCATTTTCGTGATTAGCATCTCCTTCTCTTGTCCAGCCAATTATATCATGATGATCCATATAGTTATGTTGCTTTCCATAAGCATACAGTTTTCTTGCTTTTATTAATTTGTCCAACTTTGGTACAGCTACCATATTTATTGTATGCTCTCTACCATCTTTTCCCCAGTCCTTATATGTCGCACCATAATAATCAGCATAAAATACACAAGGATAACCTTCTTCTCTAAGCAATATAAAAGAATAAGCTAAAGGCTTAAACCACCACTCTACAGGTGATTCCAATGCTTGTAGGGGTTGCGTATCATGATTTTCTACTATAGTTACTGCTTTTGCTGGTTGTTCTTTCATCAATGTATTATTCATTAAATTTCTCATATCATAATTTCCACCACTTTTGGAAGCAGTATGAAAATTCATATGAAGTGGCGCGTCAAAAAGATTGATAGTACCAGCTGTCTTGTTTATGTAGTTATGTAATTTACCTACATCATAGTTCCAATATTCCCCAACTGTAAACAATTCTTTGCCTGTTTTCCATCTCATATGAGAAATCCATTCACGAATATAGTCAAATTTTATATGTTTTACTGCATCTAATCTAAATCCGTCTACATTTGTAGTTTCTAAGTACCATTCTCCCCAATCTTTTAGCTCTTCTCTTACCTCGTGATGATCAAAGTCTAAGTCGCAATACATCAAATAGTCATAGTTGCTATTTTCAGTATCTACTTCCCAGTCCCATGATTTACCTTCACCTTTTAGTCGATATATATGTTTTGAGCTTCCATCAGGATTTAAGTCCCATTTTTTTCTTTCATTCCATTCTTTATCCCAATCTACTCCATCAAAATGATACCATCTCCATTTAAAGTTTGAGTATTTATCTCCTCTCCCTTTAAAGTCAAATTTTGTATATGCTTCTATCCATCTCGTACTCACTACATGATTTCGATCATCTTTTGGTATCATATCAGCTTCTACCCATTCTGTCCCTTCGGCTCCACCTCTATGATTAAACACTACATCTCCATATATATTTATACCATTATCATGTGCTGTGTTTATAGCTCTTAAGTACTCTGCTTTTGTACCATATTTAGTAGCTACCGTTCCTTTTTGATGAAATTCTCCCAAATCATACATATCATATACTCCGTAACCTACATCAAAACTATTTTGTCCTTTGTATGCAGGCGGAAGCCATAATGCAGTTATACCTGTATCTGATAGTTGTGAAGCCTTACTTGTTACTTCGTTCCAAAGTTTT
>CAZDNU010000227.1:0-9259 GCA_964506865.1 uncultured Fusobacteriales bacterium
TAGATTTGGTACCAAATCTATTGCTATATTACAAAAAAGACTTTTTTTAACCTCTTTTTCCATCCCTTTATTAATATTAGATATATATATAGCTACAAATACAATAATCAAAGTTAGTAGTATCGATCTTACAAATCCAAATAAACCACCAAGCGTCCTATCTAACCAGCCCAGTAATATTATTTTGAAAAACTTCTTCATCAACAAGATAAGTAAAAATAATGCCAAATACAATATTATAAATATCACTATATATGTTACTATAAACTTTACTCCACTTTTGGCTGCTCCTGACAAATTTTCATATATCAATGTTGTTAGTTTTTTTGCTACAAAGGCAGTTATGATTAATCCAAAAAGTGAAAAAAATTCGAAAATAAAACCTTTCTTTATCCCTATTATTACGCTTAATAGTATTAGTAACAAAATAATTATATCTATATACATAGCTAATCACGCTCCCAAATTATTTAATCTATTCTCACCCAAAGGCATTTCAGATATAACGTCTCCGGAATATGAAGTATCCATGGATGATCCAACGGCTGATATGTTATCCCCAATACTTCCAGGCGTTTTTTATTTTCTGATGCTGACATCCTAGTTACTTCTATTAGGTCTTGTAAATGTATATGATACGCACAAGTACATACCCCTATTATTCCATTTTTCTCTATAATTTTGAAGCTATCATTGCATAAATCATAGAAAAGATCTTTTCCTCTTCGTCTATCACTTTTTTTCTTGATAAGTGAAGGTGGATCCAATACAATTATATCATACTTCTCATTAGAATCTTTTATAGTTTTCAATATAGAAAACGCATCACCTTCTATCGTTTGAAATTCACCATCAAGCTCATTTAAAGTATAGTTTTCTTTTGCTAACGCAAGTGCCTCTTTTGATTTATCAATTGCTACAGCTTTTTTTGCTCCTGATTTTAGTGCAGCCATAGAAAAACCACCACTTGAAGAAAATACATCCAAAATTTTTGTTTTAGACGTTATATATTTACGTAAAAATTTCCTAGAATCACGTTGATCCAAAAAAAAGCCTGTTTTTTGTCCATTTATTATATCAATATGAAATTTTAAATCACTATCAGTCATTATAATTTTTGGCGGACAGTCACCAAGTATCACACCCGTTTTTTCTTCTACTCCCTCTTTTACTCTATTTTGTATGTCCGACCTTTCATATATTCCTTTTGGCTTGATCACTTCGTCCAAGCTTTCTATTATGTCTTTTCTATAATTTTCTATCCCCATAGTACGAAACTGCACTGATAGATAATCTCCAAATTTATCCACTATCAATCCTGATATGCCATCAGCCTCTGAAAAAAACACCCTCATACAATTTGTTTCTGTTTCAAGGGCTTTTCTTTTTTCATAAGCTTTTTTTATTCTTACTTTTAAAAACTTTTTGTCTATTATTTCATCTTTTTGACTTAAGATTCTTATAAAGGTATTCGAATTATCGTTTATATATCCTCTTCCTACAAATTCCAAGTTTTCACTTACCACATCTATTAATTCTCCATTTTCATATGTTCCCATTATTCCTTGTATTTCATCTTTGTACACAAATGGATAAAAATTTCGTATCTTGTTGTCCTTGCCTTTTTTTAGCACTACTCTTTTTTTCATTTTTATTCTCCTATCTAGATATATCAGCCTATTATTACTACAGACTGTACCTCTATCGCTTTTTCACTATCAAGTCTATTTTCTTGCAGCTCTTTTTTTCCATGGATATCTATAATCTCATCTTCTGTACTTAATATCCTATAAAAGTTTATTTTTATTTTCTTGTTTCGAAATAAAAAACCATCTTTATCGTCTATTTTCCCTAATACTTTTGAGCCTGCTCTTGCTACACCAGTTATATCTTCTTGTAGCATAAATACTATTTTATCATTAATTTTATATTTTTCATCTTTTTTGCTTATAGCTATTTTTATTTTATCTACTTCACTTACAAATAATTTACTGTTTCGAAATTCTTCATTTTCCAGTAGAAGGTAGCTATATATTTTATTCAATCTATCTATTATCGATTCTTCATTGTATATACTATGAAATATATACTCTTCTATATTTTCCACTCTCGTCAAAATATCTTTTTCAAAGTTTCTTTTTTCAAACAAAAAATTTTCTATTCTTTCTATTTTACGTATGGGTGAGTAATAATTCCCATTTATAAAAAGCATATCATGTAGCTTTTTTTCTCGTTTGATATCATTTTCTACGCTTATTTCACCAAACAATTTTTCTTCGATTACATCTAGTCTTTTAGTAAAATTTCCACTTTCTTCCAAAGTAAAGCCAAATATTTTTCTCTCAATTGTTTTAATTTTTTCAAATGCTCTTGCATATGTGAGATTTATCAGCAAAAAAAACATTATAAATATTGATTTTTTCATAGCCCATCACCTTTTTTCTATTTTAAATGGTAATTCTAACTCTATCCCCATATCTTGACTATATACAATAAGCCTGTAGTCACCCTCTTTTATTATGGCGTCATCATAAGTTTCTTGGTACCATATCTCCCCAAAATCTTTTCTACCATAACCATTAAAGCTTATATATTTTATGTGTTCTCTATTGCGTTCTAGTATATCTTTTTTATATATTAGCTTCTCTCCTCTATAAATTGCATAATTTACAAAACTCTCTTTTTCTACCTCAAATACTTTTTGAATTTTTGCTCTATTTTTTATTCCAAAATTTATAAGCATAAGCTCATCTATATTGTATTTATATTTATCTATCTTTGCTACATACTCCATTTTATCTCTTACCTTGCTTGTCTCTGTGGGAGCACTTAGTTTATAATAATTTTTTATGAAAAAAAATATCCCTACAATTATAAATATATCAATAAATGTAATTATATTTTTTTTCGATTTTATGTTTATTTTCCGAAACAAACTAAGCATCTTTCTTGTACTTCCTTCCCAGTAATGTTTTTTCTCTTACTACTTCTCCATTTTTCATATACAATCTTGGGACTCTTACATTGATTGATGTCAATATCTCATAAGGAATTGTCCCTACTTTAGTTGCGAGCTCGTCGGCACTTATTTCGTCATCTATTATGCTTACAGTGTCTCCTATCTTCACATCATATAGCTTGTCTGGTATCCTTATCATAAACTGATCCATACATATCCTACCTACTATTGGACATCGCATACCATTTACAAGTACTTCTCCATTGTTTGATAATTTTCGGTTTACTCCATCAGCATAACCAGCTGATACCGTGGCTATCTTTTCTATCTTCTCTGTCTTGTAAGTAGTGCCATAGCTAATGCACGTTCCTGGCAAGGCTTCTTTTATAAAAACTATTTTACTCTTTAATTTTAATACGGGCATAAATTTACTTTTCCATTTGCTCTCAAATGGCACTACGCCATACAAAACAATACCCGGTCTTATAAGGTTGTAGTCATCATCGTGCTTTAATACGCCTGCACTATTTGCAACATGCTTATATTTTATTTCCGGAAACTTATCTGCTATTCGTTTAAACTTTTTTAATTGCTCTTTTGTATAATCCTCGTCTTCGTCAGCTACCGCAAAATGCGTAAATATTCCCTCAATTTCTGCGATTTCATTTTCTTGTATATATTTTATAGCCCTTTCAGCTTCCTTCGAGGAAAAACCTATCCTACCCATGCCTGTATCAATTTTTATATGAATCTTAGGATGTGTGTTTCTTTTTTTTAGTTCTTCTATTTCAAAAAAAGAAGCTATAGTCAGATGAAGACCCAAATCTATTGCTGTATCCCATTCTTCTATTGGTGTGCACCCTAATATCAATACATTTACATCTTTTTTAGACATTATTATCTCTTTTGCTTCATCAATGCAGGCCACTCCAAAAAAATCAACACCAATTTCCGATAATTCATCGGCAATTTCAATAGCTCCATGCCCATAAGCATTCGCTTTTATTATGCCCAATATCTTTTTATTGTTTGATATTTCTCTGATAACTTTTATATTATTATCCAATTTGTCTAAGTCTACTTCACACCAAACTCTCATAGCAAAACTTCCTTTTTATTTTACTTTTTTTGTTTTTATATCTCTTATTATACAATAATTATATGAGAATTAGATAAAAAAAATATTTTTTTCTAATTTCCATATAATTATTGGAGTTTATTTCTTCCCAAATGTTTTGATAGGGAATGCGAAAGCATTCCCTATTTTTGGATACTATTTTAGATAAAACTTGACACCTTTTCCTACTTGTTTACTCTCAATCTTTCCTTCTTTGTAAAGCCATCCCAAAGCTAACAAGATGTCTTCCTTTTTTAAAGAAGTTGTTTTTTCTAAACCAGAAATATTCAGTTCGCCTTCCGTGGACAATACTCCCCATATTTTCCCGGCATTAGATCCTATTGTAGCTGCACTGTATCTCATATTTCTTCACCCCTTTAATTTTTTTTACAAACCATGTAAAAAACTCTAACTATTATATTCTAACTTATTTTTTTGTTTTTTTCAAATAATTATTCAGTTTCATTCTTTTCTATGTTTTCTATGGCTTTCTTTTTCATTTTACTTTCTAAAAGATATGCCACCGGACTAGCTACAAATATCGAAGAGTATGTTCCTACTAATACCCCTGCTGCCAGCGCCGTAATAAAAGTCTGTAACGTAGCTCCACCAAATATTAGTAATGCCATTACAGCCAAAAATGTCGTAAATGAAGTATTAAATGATCTAAGCAATGTCTGATTGATACTCAAATCTATTACTTCGCCATACGAATCCCCTGGAAATTTCTTTCTATTTTCTCTGATTCTATCAAATATTACTATAGTATCATTTATTGAATACCCCAATATTGTAAGTACTGCTGCTATAAACGGTGTATTTATCTCATATCCTAAAAATGCAATAAATCCTACTGCTATAATCACATCATGAAGTAACGCTACTAATGCTGAAAATCCATATATAAAAGTTGCAAATCTTATCTTTATATAAAGTAAAATTATTAATGCTCCTAGTATTAGTGCCACTATTGCATTTGACTTTAGCTCATTACCTATTGTAGCTCCAACTTTTTCTGACCGAAGTATTTTATATTCACCATAATTTGACTTTAGTTCCTCCAAAAATACACTTTTTGTCTCTTCTGTCATTTCAGGTGTTTTTATGACTACAGTCGCTTTTTTCGAGTTTTTCTCTTCCTGCACTCTTCTAGTTGAGCTGTTCAACTGACTAATATCTTGAGATATTTCATCCAAAGCTTTATTAAATTCCTTTAGTTGAAATTCTTCGCTATTTTTTGCAAGTTGTAGTTGAAATACGTTTCCTCCTGCAAAATCTATTCCATAATTAAACCCTTTCGTTATCAATACCGCTATAGAAAGGATAACTAGTACACTTGAGATGCCAAGCCATATCTTACTGTTTTTTACTATTTTTATCTCCACCTACTTACCCTCCTTATACTGTGAAAAACCATTTTCGGTCTTTTACTTTAAATAATTTCAAACATCCTTTTAATAATAGCTTTGTTATAACTATTGCCGTAAACATACTTGATAGTATCCCTATTGTAAGCGTTACTGCAAAACCTTTTACAGGTCCTGTACCCAAGAAAAATAATATCCCAATTACAAGCAACGTTGTTACATTTGAATCCACTATCGCCGACATAGCTTTCGAAAATCCTAAGTCTATTGCTTTAAAAGTTGTTCCGCCAGCTCTTAATTCCTCTTTTATTCTTTCAAATATTATCACATTGGCATCTACTGCCATACCTACTGACAATATAAATCCTGCTATACCAGGCAAAGTCAACGTCGCATCGAAGAAATTTAACATACCAAATGTTATTATTCCAAAACATAAAAGTGCTAAATTCGCTACCAATCCTGACATTCTGTACACAAAAACCATAAATATCATTATTAGTCCTACTGCCAAGTAAGCGGCATTCATACTTTTCGTTATTGATTCTTCTCCTAAAGTCGCTCCTACTGTTTTCGTTTCCAATATCTCTACTTCCACAGGTAAAGCTCCTGCATTTAGCAAGTTAGCTAATTTAGTCGCTTCTTCAATAGTATATCCTCCTGTAATTTCGCCAGATCCCTCTAGTATCGGTACTTGGATTACTGGTTCCACTTGTACTTCTCCATCAAGAGTTATTGCTAATTTTCGTTTTACATTCCTTTTAGTAATATCAGCAAATTTCTTTCTTCCTTCTTCATTTAATTGAAATGATACTTTTACTTCTCCAGCATTTGTCCTTACATCTGCTTTTTCAAGTAAGCTCCCTGTAAATTCAGTTTTTCCCAAGCTGCCATCCCTATTTACAAGCTTAAATTCTAATAATGCTGTCTTTCCTATCAGCTTCAAAATATCTTCCGGTTTTTCGTATCCCGGTACCTCTATTACTACTCTTTTTTCTCCAAGTCGTTGAACTGTAGCTTCTGCTACTCCAAGCCCATCGACCCTTCTTTGCAAGACTTCCATAAGTCTTCGCATAGCATCCTCGTTGATTTCCGTTACATCTTGTGTTGGCTTTGCTTCTAATACTGCATAAACTCCACCTTTTAGATCCAGACCCTTTCTTATCATGTCAGTCCCTGGTTGTCTTACTATTCGCATTTGATTGATACTTGTTTTCCAATCCACATTCTTTAAAAATGTAAATCCTATTGAAAAAATTAAGACTGCAATTATAAGTAACAGTCTGCCGCTACCTTTTTTCATACTAACCTCCTTTTATTTTTTCATATCTAAATAAGTTTGTAATATAATTGTTGCAGCTACTTTGTCCACAACTTTTCTTTTTTCTTTTGCTCCTTTTTTAGTGAAGTTATTTAGCATATTATCTGCTGAAACTGTGCTATATCTTTCATCTACTTCAATAAAATTTACTTTTTCTGCAATATCATTTTTCAAATCATCTATGAACTCTCGAACTTTTTCGGCTTGTCTTTTTTCTGTCCCATCAAGGCTTTTCGGCAAGCCATAAACTATGGTATCCGTCTTAAACTCCAACATTAATTCCTTTATTCGCTTAATCGGATCCATTTTTCGTCTATCTATAACTTCAAGAGGAGATGCTATAATGCCAAGAATATCCGAAGAAGCAACTCCAATTCTAACATCTCCTATATCTAATGCAATTATTTTTTTCATAATTTCTCTTCCAATAAAGCTCTTCCATACACTAAAGCTTCTTTTACCTTGTCTCCCTGTTTTCCTCCAGCTTGTGCAAAGTCAGGTCGACCTCCACCGTTTCCTCCGGCTTTTTGAGCAATAGCTTTTACTATATCCCCAGCTTTGATTCCGTTTTTTACTAGATCTTTACTTACTCCTACCACAAATAAAGCATTATTATTATTTGACCCCAACACTACAATACATGTGCCAAGCTTATCTTTTGCTTTATCTACTATAGTTCGTAAAAAGTCTGCATCTTTATCTTTAAAGTCTTGTATTATAACCTTCACTCCATTTATAGATTCAGAATTTGATAAAAATTTGTCCGATTCCGTTGATGCTATTTTACTCTTTAGTATCTCTACCTCTTTTTGTAGTTCTTTATTTGTTTCTACTGTTTTTTTTGTTTTTTCTACTATATGTTCGTCATCAGTCTTTAGTATTTCACAAACTTTTGTCAAAGATTTTGCTATATTCGATGTATATTCAAAGCTTGTAAATCCAGTTACAGCTTCTATTCTTCTAGTTCCTGCTGCGATTCCTGTCTCTGATATTATTTTGAAAAGCCCTATCTCTCCAGTCCTATCCACATGCGTTCCTCCGCATAGTTCTATAGAGCATCCAGGTATGTCTACTACTCTTACTATATCACCATACTTATCTCCAAATAATGCCATGGCGCCTTTTGCCGTAGCTTTTTCTATGTCCATCAATGATTTTTTTACTTCTAAGTTCTCAAATATCACTTTATTTACTATTTTTTCGATCTCTTCTATCTCAGTAGGTGTCACACCTTCATAGTGCGAAAAATCAAATCTTAGTCTATCATCACTTACCATAGACCCTGCTTGTTGCACATGTGTACCAACCACCTCTTGTAAGGCTGCATGTAGCAAGTGAGTAGCTGTGTGATTTCGCTTTATCTCTGCTCTTCTATAAGCATCTACTTTCAATTTATAACTTTCACCTTTGACCATTTCACCTTTTTCTAGTTTTACTTTATGTATGAATATATCTTTTTTCTTATTGACCGAGACTACTTTCGCAAGTAATTCTGGTGCTTCTATTACTCCATTGTCCGATGCTTGTCCACCTGATTCGGCATAAAAAGGCGTTTTATCAAATATTACTTCATATAGACCATCATCACAACGATCTACATAATAAACAGTAGCTTTTGATTCTAATTTCTCATAACCCTCAAACACTGTTTTACCGTTTTTTTCATAAAACTCTTCTATGAAGCTATCTTCTATTTTTTCTTTTACAACTTCTCTAGAGTTACGAGCTCTTTCTTTTTGCTCTTCCATTTTTTCTTTAAATTCATCATACTCTATCAGTATATTATTTTCTTGGCAAATCTCTTCTGTGAGTTCATATGGAAATCCATAAGTATCGTATAACTTAAATACTATTTCAGAATCCATTTTTTCTTTCCCTATTACTTTCAATTTTGAGATCTCTTCATTTGCTATATTTATTCCTTGATCTAAAGTCGCTTCAAACTTTTCTTCTTCTCTAAATATTACTGTTTTTATATGTTCTTTTTTCTCGACTATTTCCGAATAATGTTCACCCATTATATCCACTACAATATCAACTAATTTATACAAAAACGCCTCACTATGTTTTAATAACCTTCCGTGTCTTGCCGCTCTTCTTAGTATTCTTCGCAGTACATAACCTCTACCATCATTTGAAGGTAATATCCCATCTCCTATCATAAAAGTGATTGCTCTAATGTGATCACTTATCACTCGCAGTGAAAAATCAACATCCTTACTTTCCTTTGCTTTGTGACCAGTCAATCTAGCAGCTTCTTCTAGTATAGGCTTTAGCAAGTCTGTTTCAAAATTGCTTTCTACTCCTTGTAAGACTGATGTTATTCTTTCTAGTCCCATCCCTGTGTCTATATTTTTCTTCGGAAGTGGCTCTAGGCTACCGTCATCTAGTCTATTGTATTCTGTAAAAACTAAATTCCATACTTCTAGATATCGGTCACACTCACAACCTACCGCACAGTTTGGATCGCCGCAAGAAAATTTTTCTCCAAGATC
>CAZDNU010000228.1:0-1566 GCA_964506865.1 uncultured Fusobacteriales bacterium
CTTTCTCTACTATCTCAGGTATAATAGCCGATCTTGCTGGCAAAAAAAACTGTGTCACCAATGACACTAAAAAAGTAATTAAATAAATTAAAAATGACGGCCCAATATCTTTTAAGTAGCTAATTTCCAATTTTGTTTTAGGTAGCAATTCAAGCACGCCATTTTTTTTATCTTTTTTCGTATTATATTTATATTTTATGTTTCCTTTGTATAATTCACCTGATTTTTTCAAAGTTAGCTTTTCATAATCTTCCTCTTTTGTATTGATCACTATTTCAATCTTATCTTTAGGACTATCTACTTTTGCAACGATATCCACTTTCTCATTTAATTCATCTATTTTTATATCTGCAAAGAAAATTTTATTATGTTTACTTGCTTTTTTTTCTTTATTCAGTAGTTTTTTTACAAAATAACCTTCTTCTGTAACTACATTATTATTTAAATGAAATTTATAAGTTTCATTTTTGAGTTCCATACTATTGTACAAAAAATATAACAATATTATAATCATTATAGCCCTAAATAGATCTGAACTTATCATTATTTTTTTTCTGCTAAATCGATCTACAACCACTCCAGCTAAAGGACCAAATAAAAATATTGGTATCATCAACCATAGCATAAGCATAGAAATCCCTGCTCCCGGCGCTATTATAGATACAAATGCTACACTAGCCATCCAATTTATTCCATCTCCAGATTGTGAAATAATCTGACTCAGCCATAATATTCGAAAATCTCGATTCCGCTTTAAAAAATTCAGTGCATTTTTTTTCATCTACTTACCTCATATTTTTTAGCATACCCAAAACTATATTTTTAGAATTATCGGCAGCTATATGAACAAACTTGGCAAAATCAACATTTGCAGAATGATCCGCTTTGTCTGATATAGCTCGCAATACTACAAAGGGTATCTTGTATACATAACATACCTGCGCTACTGCAGCGCCTTCCATCTCTACACATTCCCCATGAAAAGTATCTCGGAGCCAAGTTATCTTGTCAGTAGAACTTATAAATTGATCTCCACTCAATATTCTTCCTACCATTATATTTTTATCATCAAACATTTTTTTCGAGACATCTTCTGCTATCTTGATTAAATCTTTATCCGCCTTAAAATTAATTATTCCCATTCTCGGTATTTCTCCGTATTTAGCTCCAAATGCTGTGGCATCTACATCATGTTGGATCAAATCCGTTGATATTACAATATCACCTACATTTAATTTATTATTTACACCACCTGCTACTCCAGTAAATATTAATTTTTTTATACTGAATTTTTCAATCAATATAGTTGTACATATTGCTGCATTTACTTTTCCAATACCGCTTTCTACTAAAACTATATTCTTTTCTTCAAGTTTTCCACTATAAAAAACCATATTTGCTACTTTCAATTCTTTCAAATCAATCATTTCTTTTTTTAATTCTATTATTTCTTCGTGCATCGCTCCTATTATACCTATCACTCTTGCTTCTCTCCTGTCTATAATATACTTTTTTATCATACTTTACCATATACTTCTAGACAATTATAACATATATTTTTATATT
>CAZDNU010000229.1:0-1508 GCA_964506865.1 uncultured Fusobacteriales bacterium
TTAAAAAAACTAATACAAACTTTATCCCAAACAAATCCAATATCAGAAATTATTATAGATGGAAATCACAATTTTAGTATACAAAAAGACTTAGAAATACCAGTCACTACTGTCATCAAATGAGACGACAAGGTGTCAGAAATTTCCATAGCATCTATTGTCGCAAAAGTAACAAGAGATCATCGAATGATGAGTATTGCTCAGACAAAGTACCCCAAATATAATTTCAAAAAAAATAAATGATATGGTACCAAAGAACATATCCAAAATATAAAAAAACACTGACCATGCAAAATTCATAGACAATTATTTCTAAGAAAAGTAGAATCTAAATCAAAACGCAACTTTTTGAAAAAAACACCCTTGTGAGTATAATTAAATAGCGATATTTAAATTATAACCAAACAAGGATGTCTCAGTTGCAATACAAAGATTGTATCACGATCGAAACTTTACTAAAAATCTGACGAAAATCAAATGCTATAGCGAATTATGTATGAGTAAATAAATCTACTATTTCCAATGAATTAAGTAAATATTCTGAAAATTGAAAATATAACGGAGCTATAGCATGGACAAAAAGACAGTTATTAAGGGCATTAAGAAATAAAGAAAAGCCAAGAATAAAAAAAGGAAGTGAGTTAGAAAAATATATTTTGAAAAATATAAAAAAATATCGATCACCAGAGCAAATAGCATGAAAACGGAGAAAAAAATCATGAGAAAAATTGTCCAAAGATACAATTTATATGTTCATATATCAATATCATCCAAATTTAATCAAGAAATATTTCAGAAGAAGATGAAAAAAATATACGAAACATTGGCAGAAAAGAGGGATGATAGAAAATTTAAGAAGTATAGATTTAAGGGAAGAAAGCGTAAATAATAGAGAAAAAATATGAGATCGAGAATGAGATTCTGTAGAAGACTGAACACATAAAGCAAGAATAATAACACAAGTAGATAGGAAAAGTTGATACTTATTAACAGGTTTATCGCAGAATAAAAAGTGAACAGAAATATCAAAATTAATTTATAATATGTTTAAGGAAATACCAAAGGGAAAACAAAAAACTATGACATTAGACCAATGAATGGAATTTAAAGACCATAAAGTAATTGAGTGCACAACTGGAATGAAAGTATATTTTTGTCACAGAGCATCGCCACGAGAAAAATGAACAAATGAAAATACAAATGGATTATTGAGGCAATTCATACCAAAATGAACAAAAATATCAACAATTACGGCAGAAATGCTTGAAAAATACACAAAAATCATTAATAATAGACCAAGAAAAAGACTATGATATAATACTCCAGATGAGGTGTTTCACAAAAAAGTTGCGTTTTAGATTAGAATGTAGCAAAATTATTATTGACTTAGTGGTTGGAATAGTTATAATAAATTTACAAAACAAATAATTTTATTTCTTATAAAAAAATATGGATAGTTTCAATTGGGAATATACTCAACTTGTAATTTCTGACACTTATTGAAAGAA
>CAZDNU010000230.1:0-2164 GCA_964506865.1 uncultured Fusobacteriales bacterium
TCATCGAAACTATAGATGATTTCGAAGATGCCTCACAGTTAAAAGCGCTTATAAATACAGCTAAAAAGTGGAATTATAAATTGCGATTGGATGAGATTGAATATAATTTCAAAATGAAAATCAATGAAATAATGTTGAGCATAGACAAATTTGAAATCAAGGACTATGAAAGGCTGCTAAAAATGTATAGCTTAGCTCATATTTTGAATATAAACTTAAATACAAATTATTCTCAATTCAAATTTTATGAGTTGGGGATAAAGCAATACAAGACTTTGAGCAAAAAAGAAAAAGATTTATTTATAGATCTGGCAAAAAATATGGGATTCTTAGAGGATGCTTTTGCATAAGATTATATTAAAAAGAAGGTGAATGCTATGAGTGAATTATCATATAAAAATGATATTGTAAAGAAACTAAATGAGATAGGGATAGCTTTGTCAGTAGAAAAAGACACAGATAAGTTATTGGAGTTGATATTAAAAGAATCCATGATAATAACTCATAGTGATGCCGGAAGTTTATATATAGTAGACGAACACGAGAAAGAGAAATTTTTGAAATTTAAGATTGCTAAGAATGAATCTAGAAAAATTAAGTTTCAGGAAGTAGAAATGCCATTAAATCAAAATAGTTTTGCAGGATATTCTGCTAGCACAGGACAAGCATTAAATATAGAAAATGTCGAAGAGTATGCAAAGGCTCACAATATAACATATAATAAAAAGTTTGAAGATGAATTGGATTACAAATCGGTAAAAATGCTGGTAGTACCTATGAAAAATTATAAACAAGAAGTAGTGGGTGTAGTACAACTTATCAACAAAAAGGAAAGCAATGAATCTAAGCTTGGAGATAAAGACAGTATAACTTCACAAGTATTTGATTATAGTAGGTATGAACAAGATCTAGTAAGTTCACTCACTTCTCAAGCTTCTATTTTGTTGGAGAGGACAAAACTTTATAATGATATAGAAGAGCTGTTTAGTTCGTTTGTAGAGACGATGGTATTTACAATAGATGCAAGAGATACGACAACGTCAGGTCACTCGAGACGGTTGGCAGGATATGCTCTAAAGTTTGCCGAGATTATTAATAAAGTGGACTACGGAAAATATAAGAATTTGAGTTTTTCCAAAGAGGAGATAAAAGAACTATATTACGCAGCACTTTTGCATGACATAGGCAAAATAGGAGTCCGTGAAGATGTCTTGTTAAAACGACATAGATTAACTGATGACAGAATGAAAATAATTCATTATAAATTTGAAATGCTAAGAAAAAGTCTTGAATTCAAAGAGATAACAAGCGGTCTTAGTGAAGATGAATTTAATATTTTTAGCAAGATAAAAGAATTTTATGAGTTTATAAATGAAATAAACAAGCGGGGTTATATAACAGAAGATGAAACAAAAAAATTATATAATATAGCCAAAATAAAAATTATAGACTTTAATGGTGAGGAAGCGCCTCTACTTGATCAATTTGAACTGGAAAATTTATCAATAAAAAAAGGGAATTTAACAGACTACGAAAAAGATGAGATGAATTATCATGTAGTATATAGTTTTGATATATTGCAAAAAGTAAATTGGTTGAAATCGTTGGAGAATGTACCTACAATAGCTGGGTTACATCATGAAAAGGTAGACGGAAGTGGCTATCCAAATGGATTTGGTGATGAAAAAATCCCTGTCCAGGCGAAAATAATTACTATACTGGATATATTTGAGGCACTAACAGCTAGAGACCGAGTATATAAGCCGCCAATGCCAGTGGAAAAAGCTATAAGTATATTAAAGGCAGAAGTAGATGATACGCATTTAGATAAAGATCTATTTGAAATTTTCATCAAAGAAAATATATATGAATTGTATAAAGAAGAGCTGGATAAAATAGTGAAACTTTGATATAGAAAATGAATATGAGGTGGAGAAATGAAAAAATTTTGTGTGAGATTTTGGGGAGTAAGAGGTAGCTATCCTACACCAGGAGAAAACTTTATAAAATATGGCGGAAATACAACATGCGTGGAGATAGAAACAGATCATTCTATATTTGTAATAGACGCTGGTACTGGAATAATAAATTTAGGTAAAAAAATAGTAAAAGAAAATAAATTTAAGACTATAAATCTTTTCTTTACTCATACTCACAAAGATCA
>CAZDNU010000231.1:0-4405 GCA_964506865.1 uncultured Fusobacteriales bacterium
CTCTTTTACTCAGCCTCTCCACTTTTTTCGCCAATTGGCGACTTAGTTTTTTCTATATCAGAAAAAACTAAGGAAAAAATGCGAGTAAAAAAATAAGCAAAACCCATCTAACTCTATACAGAAAAATATAGTTTTCTAAAAGCTCCAAAAAGAAAAAGATGACTAAAAAAGTAAAATTTACTAAAAAGATATTACTTTAAAACAATTTAAAAATAAAGTTGTCTTCTTAGGTTTTTACTTTTAAGCCACCTGCTTTCATTTATATTTATAATCTATTTAATGCACTAAATATAGCCTTAATCGACGCTACCGTAATGTTGGTATCAACTCCCACTCCATACTTTACTTCTCCTTGATTATTTTCAATTTGAATATATGCCGCAGCTTTCGAATCTGAACCTTCTTCTAGCGCATGTTCATTATAATCATTTATTTTAAACTCTATAATATTATTTTCCCGAAAAGCATTCTTTACAGAATCAATCGGACCATTTCCATTTCCTTGTATTTCCAAAATACTTCCGTTATATTCCATCTTCACTGTAGCTATACTTTTTATCTTATCAGAATCCGCTTCTTCCATTTCATTTATTTTACAACTTATAAATCTATAAGTTCCTTTTGTTTTTAAGTATTCTTCTTCAAACTTTTCATATATTGTACTAGCAGCTATCTCGCCTTGTTTTTCCGACAATTCCTGTATAATATTTGCAAATTCTCTATGCATATTTTTCGGCATCTTGTAACCAAAGTGGTATTCCATGATATAAGCTATGCCACCTTTACCTGACTGACTATTTATACGTACTAATGCCTCATATTCTCTTCCCAAGTCAGCTGGATCTATAGGAAGATACGGTACTTCCCATACTTCTTTGTTTCGCTTTCTATACATAGCCATTCCTTTGTTTATAGCATCTTGATGTGATCCCGAAAAAGCTGTATATACTAATTTACCTGCATAAGGATGTCTTACGTGCACAGGTATCTTGCATGTTCGCTCATATACATTGATTACTTTATTGATATTTGTAAAGTCTAAATTTGGATCTATCCCTTGCGAAAATAAGTTTAATGCAATATTAATTATATCTACATTACCTGTTCGCTCGCCATTTCCAAACAAAGTCCCTTCTACTCTATCTGCTCCTGCCATCATTGCTAATTCTGTAGCCGCGACTCCTGTCCCTCTATCATTATGAGTATGAAGACTTATTAATAATGTTTCTCTATCTTTAAAGTTTCTTATCATCCACTCTATTTGATCTGCATATATATTAGGAGTAGACATCTCTACTGTAGCAGGCAAATTGACTATCATTTTCTTCTCTTTTGTAGGTTGCCATACTTCCTGTACTGCTTCGCATACTTCCAAAGCATATTCTAGCTCAGTACCTGTAAAGCTTTCCGGTGAATATTCCAAAACTATTTCTCCAGCAAAGTCTTTTGCTAGTTCTTTTACCAATTTTGTACCTTCTATAGCTATTTTTTTTATTTGTTCTTTTTCCATCTTAAATACTACATCACGTTGCAAAGTAGACGTCGAATTATATATATGGACTACTGCTTTTTTCACGCCTTGTAATGCATCAAAAGTCTTGCGAATCAAAGATTCTCTTGATTGAGTCAATACTTGTATCGTCACATCATCAGGGATTATATTTTCATTTACCAACTTTCTTAAAAAATCATATTCTATCTGAGATGATGACGGAAAACCTATCTCTATCTCTTTAAAACCTATTTCCACTAACAATTTAAACATTTCTAATTTCTCTTGCACTGTCATAGGCTGTATCAAGGCTTGATTCCCATCTCGCAAATCCACACTACACCATATTGGAGCTTTTGTAAGTTCCTTGCTTGGCCATTGTCTATCTTTCAAATCTATTTTTGGATATTTTATATACTTTTCAAATGCCATTTTTTTCATTATAATTCCTCCTTTAGTATTTTACTTGTTCTTTTGATTTTATATATCTATTAGAGCAGGAGTGGCATTATCCCATAGTTTTTTACAATAAACAACCTTACACCTACTATTCGTTTATCAGTCCCATCAGTTTATCATCTCCTTTATTATAAAAAATACCGACAAAATAGCCGGCATTAGTTTAAATATAACCATACTAATATAGATACTTTTCTGCTATTTAGTAAAATATTTTATCTTAGTTTATCAAATATTTTGATATTTGTCAAGCATATCAAAAAAGGACAGCAACTTTGTTTAAAAAGTAAACTGTCCCATATATTATATACTATTTATCAATTTCGCTATTATCTTCAATTAAGTCTTCTGCTTGTATACGTATTGTCGTCGTTGCTGCTGCCAGCTCCTCTGTTGCTGCTGTAACTTGACCGGCAAAATCCATTGTCTTTTGAAACTGAATCACTACTTCATTTATCAAATCATTCATTGTACTCATTACATGTACAATATCCTTTGTCCTTGGGACTATCTCTTCTGTAGTCTCACGAGAATCATTTGCTAGCTTCTTTACTTCCGTCGCCACCACGGCGAAACCTCGTCCTACTTCTCCTGCTCGTGCTGCTTCTATCGCTGCATTTAGTGCCAACAAATTTGTTTGCTCGGCAATAGTTTGTATCTCATCTATAAATTTTGGAAGAGTACTTACACTACCCTCTGTAGTCCCTACTAATTTTGCCAATTTCTCAAAGTCTTCTTTTTGCTTTGTAAACAAAGTCAATAATCTTGTAGCCATATGTGCTACTGATTCATTGTTTGCTTCCATCTCTGTGATTGTAGATGCCAAAGTATTTGCCATCTCTACTTTAGCATTTTGGTCACTTTTAAATTTATCCAAATATGTTTGTATCTCTTCTGCCATGACCCTTGCTTGCTGCTCACTTGCAGCTGCTTCGTTATTTTTTAATTCGAGCTCAACCTGCTCATAAAAATGACAATTTTCCACTTTATTCAGTCCATTTTTTATTGCTGTTATCATATTATATTTGCCATCTTTGCACATACCATATCCACAAGTATTGCAATTTTTTATATCACTATCTTCATGCTTATGTAATCTTTCTAGTATATCTTTTTCTTCTGATTTATTTGGAGAGACAATATCATAATTACGACTTCTATCTATGTAATTTCGTCCATACAAACCAGGCTTCCATTTTTGATCAATTTCTTTTCGAAGTTTTTTGAGTGCAAGTTTTTTAGCTATTTTATTTTCCGAATCAGTTTTATATTTTGCTTGCATTTCACTGCTTCTTTTCTCTATCATTTTCTCTATTGAATCAACTGATTTTTCCTGAGTAAGTGTGCCTGGCCCCCCATTGCATCCCATTTCGCAATTCAAACAATCTACAATAAGTGGAGCATCTCCATTTATAATGTCTTCATGTAATTTATCGAGATACTCATAAATTATATCTGTTCCTTCTATTTTTCGAATATTATTTTCCAACTTGGGAACTTCTCTTACTGCTGTACGCATCAAGCCTCCCGGACTACTAAACAATACTGCTCGCTCTGCTGGAGGATTATCAAAATCCACCGGACTATACATAGAAAGCTTTTTTCTACTATTTTCTTGAAAGTATTTATCAATTGATTTGTATGTTACGTTGTAGTCCCCGTATCCAGTATATATAAACTCACGTTTTTTAGCATAACATGGGCTTATCACTACAAATTTTGATTTGCGATACTCTGGATAAAATTCTCTTACCATTTTCATGGTATGAACCATTGGCGAATCAGCCGGTGCCAGATATTTTAACAATTCCGGTTTGTATATCTCTATCCAAGTCACTATTGCCGGACAAGGTTGTGCTATTACACATTTTGGGCTATTTTTTTTCACATGCTCCAAATAAGTTTTCACTGTAAGTTCTGCACCAAAACTTACATCAAAAAAAGCCCTTACACCTAGTGATTTTAACCAAGCATTTATATTTAGATATTTATTCGGAAAATTAGCCGCTACTGCAGGTGCTACAATTGCTACTATATTCTCTTTTGCACTTACTGCTTGCATAAAATCATCAAAGTCATCTATTCCATGTCTTGCATCATGGGTACAAGCACGTATGCATGCTCCACACCCTATGCATTTATTTTGATCTATTTCCACATGGTCTCCCGAACCATCATTACAGTATTTTACAGGACAGGCTGCTATACAAGCATGACAGTTCACACATTTATCCTCATCCACCTCCACTATTTTTTTTAAATCGGTTTCGCTTCTTAATCTCAATTCACCCATTATTAATACCTCCTTTTTTACCTTACTATAAATGTCAAGCTTTTTTTGTACAAAAGTGATTAAACAAAAATTGCAAATTTAATTGCAACAAACTTCCCTATGCTATTTTTCCTAAATATTCATCATATATTTCATTAGGAGATTTAAAGTCAAACATTTTT
>CAZDNU010000232.1:0-11693 GCA_964506865.1 uncultured Fusobacteriales bacterium
AAAAATCTAGTAATTATTGGAGTCAAAATATTTTTCCTACAAAAACTTGACACTAACCTGACCCCAATGGCACTTGAATTTTTTTTGGATTTATTATATAATATACGCAAAAGAAATTTTAAATAATAACTATAACTTAGAAGGAGTGAAAAAATGGAAAAATTTAATGCTTATAAAAAAAGAGCAGAACAAAGATTTAAGCAGCTTGGACTTTTACCAAGACCAGTAAATGCAGGAGAAGTAGAAGAGTTTTTTAATTTACTTATAGCAGGAGATAAGCTTGCAGATCGAGTAGAATTTTTAGGAAATAAATCAGAATTTGGAAAATTACTAGTAAAACTTATCAAAAATGAAGTATTGAGAGGAACATTCCCACAAAGTTATAAAAAAGCAGAATACTTATATAAATTAGCATCAGGAGAAGCAACAACTTCTTATATATCAGCTGATGAAGCACTGGATATCTTGATAGATATGAAAGGCGGAGCAGCGACACCTTACTTGGTATCATTAGTAGAAAAAAACATATCAAAAGATAAAATCTTAGGAGCTTTGGAAGTTACAGTACTTGTAAACAAAGAAGATTTTGATAAATTAGTAGAGATATCAGAAAAAGATGCAGCAGTAAAGCAACTAATCATAAACTGGGCAGAAAAAGGATTTGCAAAAAAATGGTTATTGAAGGATAAATATAACGGTATAAGTATAAAAGTAGGCGATTATATTAGTACAGATCACTTATCACCAGGGAAAAGAGCAAATTCAAGAACAGACAAACCATTTCACGCTACATTTATAATGGATGGTAGACCTGACGAAGCTGACTTTATGGATAGAATGAAAGAATTAAGAGAGAAAAACAGTAATGTATATATAGTAGGAGGAGAAGGATTTGGAGAAGGTTCTTCAAGAAAATCAGCTACATATACAGTGCTTCAAGTAATAGGAGAAGAAATAGATGGAGAGCCTGAAAACAAAAGTGGTGGAGTAGTAATAGCAAAATCAATGGCTCCTATATTCAGAAACTCACTAGTATCTTCTGCAGTACTTCCTATACTATGTGATACAGATCCTATAAATGAAGGTGACACAATAGATATAGATATTGATAATTACAAATTAGTGATAAATAACGGAGAAAAAGAGATAGAATTTGAAAAAATATCTGATCTTGATATGGAAAAAATAAAAGCAGGAGGAGTAAATAACTACTCGGCAGGGCAAGAATTACAATCATGGGCGGTAGAATACTGCACTGAAAAAGGGATAGATTTTGATAAAACAAATGTACCTGCAAAGTTGGAAGAGGAAAAAGATAGAGTTTCTATGAACTTAGCAGAAAAAATAGTAGCTTATAATAGAATAGATGGCAAATCAACTATAAAAGCAGGAGAGAAAGCGACTATAAGAGTAAGAGGAGTATTTTCTCAAGATACTACAGGACCGATGACAATGGAAGAATATCAAGCTATGGCAGGTGGAATGAACTTTGGAGCAGACTATGTGATACAATCACTATGCCATACATGTGAAGCACCTACTTCTGAAGAGAGAGACAGACAAAAATTCTTGGTAAACTTTGTAAATGATAGAGGTGGTGTAGGGCTAAGACCAGGTGAAGGCGTAATACATACAATTGGAAATAGATTTTCTGCGCCAACAGATATTATAGTAGGAGGAGACTCACATACTCGTACACCTAGAGGGATATCATTTCCAGGAGCATCTGATATAGTAGCGTCTTGTATGAAATACGGAAAAATGGATTTTGTAATGGATAAAGTAGTAAAAGTAGTATTCAAAGGAAATCTACAACCTGGTATGACAGCAAGAGATATGGTGTCAATGCTTGTAACAGAAGCAGAAAAGCAAGGATATGGTAAAGGAGTATATACAGGTACAGTAATAGAGATGTACGGTATAGAAACTCTTACAGCGGAAGAAAAATATATACTTACAAATGCAGCTGCAGAGAGATCAGCATCAGCAGGAATAGTACAAGCTGATGAAAATACAATAAAAGAGATGAAAGATGATTTAGCTTACTTGAAAGCAAGAGTAGATGCAGATAGTTCTGTAAGTGTAAAAAATACAATAGAATTTTTCGAAAACTACTTAAAAGATCCTGTATTTCTTCGAGCAGATGAAGATGCAGAATATAAAGCAGTAATTGATATAAATATGGATGAATATAAAGAGCCGTTGGTAGCAATACCTCATCATCCTGATAATGTAAAATCATTGTCTGAAATAGCAGGAACGAAAATAGATGAAGCGTATATAGGTTCTTGTGTAGGTGGAGAATTTGAGTCAATAAGTACAGCAGCCAAAATACTTGAAAACAAAAAAGTAGATTCAAATGTGAACTTTGTAGTAAGTCCTGCAGCAGAAGATATTACAGAGCAATTAGCTGCAAGTGGAGATATAGCAAGAGTAGTGGAGTCTGGTGGGATAGTCATTATGGCGACTTGCGGACTTTGTATGGGTAACAAAAGAAGAATAGGATCAAATTCTACAGCTATTACTACGACGACAAGAAACTATCAAGGTAGATTGGGGCCATCTGATTCAGGGGCATACTTAGGTAGCTCGCTTGTAACAGCATGCGCAGCACTATTAGGGAGATTTCCTACAGTAGAGGAATACATGGAAATGATAAAAGGTTAGTATAACATAATATTAAATTTTGTCAGCTTATAAATAAGAGACGCCAAAAGCAAATTTCATAATGAATTTGGCGTCTCAAAAGCAAAAAAAAGTGTTTTACTTTTTTGATTTTTATGCTATAATAACTTAAATGATTAAATATTGACAGTTTTTGGTTAATGAATTAATCAAAATTATGGAAAGGAGGCGCTGCTAAGAAGAAATACAGCAGCGGTGAGGGGATATGTTAAGAACCATAATATTTAGTGAGATAGCAAATTCAGCAAATTTGGAAGATAAAATAAGAAATTTAAATGAAATATTGCAAAATGACCCTGAAAATATAAAAGCCTTGGAAGAGCTGGGTGCTATATACTATTATCAGAAAAAAGACGATGTAGCAATAGATATATATGAAAAATTAGAAAAATTAGAACCAGAAAATTCAAATATACAGGCCTTTTTAGGATACCTATATTACGAAATAGATGAATTGGATAAGGCTATAGAACATTTAAATATATCGCTTGATTTAAGTCCTGATTCAGCTTTTGTTTATTTTGTGTTGGGAAATGCATATTCTAGAGCAGGTAAAATAAGAGATGCAGTAGATTCTTATGATTTTGCTATATTTTTGGACCTGGATATGTATACGGCACATATAGATTTTGCAGAAAAGTATGAAGATATGGGTAGATTTGAAAGAGCACTTAAAGAGTATATGGCTGGATATAGTATAGATCATCGGGATAGATCTATAAAAGAAAAGATAGAAAAATTAAAAGCGAAGGTATAGATGGTATTAGATAAAAATTTTTATCAAAGAGATACTGACTTAGTAGCCAAAGAACTTTTGGGAAAAATAATAGTCAGAAAAACAAAGAATGCTTTATTTAAAGCTAGAATAGTAGAAACAGAGGCATATTTTGGATTAGATGATCCGGCAAGTCATGCAAGGTTTGGCAAAACAAAACGTAATAACTTGATGTTTGATAGTGGTGGGAAAGTATATGTATATTTAATATATGGCATGTATCATTGCCTGAACTTTACAAGTGATAAGTTGGGAAATCCAGGCGCGGTACTAATAAGAGCAGTAGAACCAGTGTGGAACATAGATATAATGCAACGAAATAGAGCTGTAAAAAATAAAATATCAATATCAAATGGACCGGGAAAACTGTGTCAAGCCTTAGAAATAAACCGAAATCTGAATAGTATTTTACTATATAGTGAATCAAGTGAAATATATGTATTAAATGAAAACGAAAATAATAGATTTGATATAGAAAGCTCAAAAAGAATCGGTGTAAAAAAGGATTTAGACAAGCACTTTAGGTTCTTTATAAAAAACAATATATATATATCGAAATGAGAGCTGTTGCTCTCATTTTTATTAATGGAGCTAGGAGTGAAAAAAATGTTGTGGAATTTATTTATAATTTTATTAATAATGTCAGTTTTTATTACATTCATTCCCTTTATAAGGCGAGAGTTTGTGATAGCCTATTATTTACTTGTACTGGTATTTTTTATTATTTTAGCTTTCCAGATATTTATATTTTTGTTGCCGGTAATATTGATTTTACTTGCAATAAATTTTATAAAAAATTACTTTAGTGATGGTGGGAATTCAGGAGCAAAAACTTATTTTTATTATAAAACCTATTCAGATTATCAGCGACAAAATAACGGTACAGGAAACGCTTATCGTTATCATCACTACAGCAGAGAAGATGATTATGAAACCTTAGGTGTGAAGCAGGGAGCTAGTCCTGAAGAGATAAAGAAAGCTTATAAAAAAAAGGTGCGAGAGTATCATCCGGATTTTTATCAAGGAGATGATGACAAAATAAAAAAAGAGTATGAAGAAAAATTTAATAAAGTAAAAGAAGCATATGAAAGATTAAAACGAAAATATGGAATATAGACTCGATGAATTTAATAATGTTAAAAATTTACTATTAATATAGGGGGCAAAAATGAAGTATTTTTTACTGATATTAATACTTTTGGCAATGTATATATTTATAAAGTTATATAAACTAAAAAAAATAAGCAAATTTTTGAGGAAATTAGAGAGAAAAGGTTTTTATAAATATTCAAGAAAAAAAAAGATAGCAGATATTGCAAGAGCAATCTCAGAAAAAGAAGATATATATATATTCACTAGAAGAGTATTTTCATATAATCTAATAGGTAAAAGTCATGATTTTGCAAAAGACTTTGTGAACATTACCAAAGGTATACTTATCAGAAACAACTTGGATATAGGAGAAGTATATGAAGAAAATCTAGATGATAAAACTCTAATTATAAACATAGATGGAATGAAATGTGAAATAAAAGCTTCAAATAAAGATGAATATATAAGAAACATATCTACTTTAATAAATAGATTTCTTACTGGTGTAAATTCAAAGGAGAAAATATATTTACTGGATGCTAGAAGAGAGATTGTATTTTTGACAGATGATCAATATGCTGTTATTGCTAGTAACAGGAATATATCCAAAGATAATATACCGGCATATTTACCCGAGGATCCAATATAGAAGATAAATATAAAGATGACTTATATTTTTTCTTAGTAAAAGATATAATGAAAAATACATATTGTATTGAAAATAATTATTATAAATATTAATCTTATTAATGATAAAAATAGACTCCCGGAAAGTATCTTAAAAAAATAAAAAATAAATAGGGGTATAGTCCTTTTGAAAAGGGGCTCTACCCCTGTTTTTATTGTACAAACTCCAAAAATTACTTTACAATATTTTTTAGGTATGATATACTGATATGATGAATATAAGTCTATGTTATCATGTGAAAAATAGAACTTTGATAATAGGTGGAAATGAAAAAATAATGAAGACTAAAATAAAGGAGGCATATCGCTAATGGCAAATTGTGAAAGCAATCAAACAGCAAAAGAATGTTTTGCAAAATTAGAAAAGTACATTAATGGAGTTTCTGACAAAAAAGGATCATTAATATCAGTACTTCACAAGGCACAAGAAATATTTGGGTACTTACCAAAAGAGGTTCAAGAATTTGTAGCAGAGAAACTGGATCTTTCTCTTGCAAAAGTATATGGAGTAGTTAGTTTTTACTCTTATTTTACTATGACTCCAAAAGGAGAATATCCTATATCAGTGTGTATGGGTACAGCGTGTTATGTCAGAGGAGCAGAAAAAGTACTAAAAGAATTTAACAGACAGTTGGGAATCGAAACAGGAGAAACATCTTCTGATGGAAAATTCTCAATAGATGCTTTGAGATGTGTGGGTGCATGCGGATTGGCACCGGTAGTACTTGTTGGCGAAAAAGTATATGGACGAGTAGAAACAAAAGATGTTGCGAAAATATTGAAAGAATATCAATAATTAAAGGGGGAAGTAATGATGTCTAAGATAAAATCATTGGCAGACCTAAAAAATCTTAGGGAGCAACTGCAGAAAAAAGTAGATATAAGAGAAAAAGGCGAAAATATAGAAAATTTGGTACAAGTAAAAGTAGCAATGGCAACTTGCGGTATAGCGGCAGGAGCTAAAGAAACAATGGAACAATTTATAGAAAAAATGAACAAAGAAAATGTAGAAAATGCAGTAGTAACACAAACTGGTTGTATGGGGTATTGTCATTCGGAGCCTACAGTAGAGGTAACGATACCAGGAAAAGAAGCTGTAGTTTTTGGCAATGTAGATAAAGATAAAGTTGAAGAAATAGTAGAGAAGTATATAAAAAACGGTGAACTGGTTGACGGAATAATACCTATTACTTATGAAACTATAGATTAATAGCCTTTATTAGTTAATTGAAATTATAAAGAGGAGGTAAAATTTACATGGCAGATTATAAAATGCATATCCTTGTTTGCGGAGGAACAGGGTGTTTGTCTTCGGGAAGCGGACAACTTGCAGATAACTTAAAAAATATATTAAAAGAAAAAGGAATGGAAAATGAAGTCCAAATATTGAAAACAGGATGTTTCGGGTTTTGTGAAAAAGGACCAATAGCAAAAATACTTCCGGACAATACTTTTTATGTAGAAGTAAAATCAGAAGATGCTAGAGAATTGATAGAAGAGCACGTGATAAAAGGTAGAAAAGTAGAAAGGTTGCTTTATAGAGCTCCTGGAAGTACCGAGGTAGTCACAGACTCTAAACAAATGGACTTCTATAAAAAGCAAATGAGAATAGCGCTAAGAAATTGTGGATTTGTAGATCCTGAAAGCATAGAAGAGTATATAGGTAGAGATGGATATCAAGCTTTGGGAAAATGTATAAATGATATGACTCAAGAAGAAGTAATAGAAGAAGTAAAAAAATCTGGCCTTAGAGGACGAGGGGGCGGAGGTTTTCCTACTGGTCTAAAATGGCAATTTGCTCATAAAAATGAAGGAGATCAAAAGTATGTAGTATGTAATGCTGATGAAGGAGATCCAGGAGCTTTTATGGATAGATCTATCTTGGAAGGAGATCCTCACTCAATAGTAGAATCTATGGCTATTTGTGGTTATGCTATAGGAGCGGACAAAGGTCTTGTGTATATAAGGGCAGAATACCCACTAGCGATAAAAAGATTAGCAAACGCTATAGAAGATGCAAAGACATTTGGATTACTTGGAGAAAATATTCTAGGAAGCGAATTTAACTTTGAAATAGAGATAAAATACGGAGCTGGAGCTTTTGTTTGTGGAGAAGAAACAGCATTAATTCACTCTATGGAAGGTGAAAGAGGCGAACCAACGACAAAACCTCCTTTCCCGGCAGCATCAGGATATTGGGGTAAACCTACAAACGTAAACAATGTAGAAACGTTTGCAAATATACCTGTTATTATAAACAAAGGTGTAGACTGGTTTAGTAAAATAGGTACGGATAAATCAGCTGGGACCAAAGTATTTGCTTTAGCTGGAAAAGTAAATAACGTAGGACTTGTAGAAGTGCCTATGGGGACGACTTTAAGAGAAGTAATATTTGATATAGGTGGAGGAATAAAAGACGGTAAGAAGTTTAAATCTGTACAAACAGGCGGTCCTTCAGGTGGATGTCTTACAGAACAAGACCTAGATACGCCTATAGATTTTGATACGTTGTTGGCAAAAGGATCAATGATGGGATCAGGTGGAATGATAGTAATGGACGAAGATGATTGTATGGTATCAGTTGCAAAATTCTATCTTGAATTTACAGTAGAAGAATCATGTGGTAAATGTACTCCTTGTAGAGTAGGTACAAAAAGATTGCATGAAATTCTTGAAAAAATAACAGAAGGAAAAGGAACAGAAGAGGACTTAAATACACTAAAAAGTCTGTCAAAAGTAATAAAAGATAGTGCTCTTTGTGGATTGGGACAAACTGCACCAAATCCTATCTTATCTACAATTGATAAGTTTTGGAGTGAATATGAAGCACATGTAAGAGACAAAAAATGTCCTGCAGGACAATGTACTTCTCTATTGCAATATGTAATAAATGAAAAATGTGTATGGTGTACAGCTTGTGCAAGAGTCTGTCCTGTAAATTGTATAAGTGGAAAAGTAAAAGAAACGCATAGTATAGACCAAGCAAAATGTATAAAATGTGGAGCTTGCTTTGATACATGTAAATTTGGAGCTATAGATAAAAAATAAGTAAAAGGAGTGAAAATACTGATGAAAATGATAAATGTTACTATAGATAGTAAGCTGGTTCAAGTTCCAGAGCATGCTACTATTTTATCAGCAGCAAAAAGTGTAGGTATAGATATCCCAACTTTATGCCACTTAAATCTTCACGGGATAGATTATGTAAATAAATCCGCTTCATGTAGAATATGTGTAGTAGAAGTAGAAGGAAGAAGAAACCTTGCTCCTGCCTGTGCAACTCCTGTATTTGATGGGATGGGAGTAAAAACAAACTCTATACGAGCTTTGAATGCAAGAAAAGTAGTATTGGAACTATTACTTTCTGATCACCCAAAAGATTGTCTTGTATGTGCGAAATCAGGAGAGTGTGAACTGCAGGATTTAGCTGAAAAATTTGGAATAAGAGAAGTGAAATTTGAAGGTAAAGAATCGAGTTATAGAAAAGATTATTCACCTTCAATAATAAGAGATATGGACAAATGTGTTATGTGTAGAAGATGTGAAACTATGTGTAATGAAGTGCAAACAGTAGGTGCATTGTCAGGAATAAATAGAGGATTTGAATCAGTGGTAGCTCCTGCATTTGAGATGGATCTAGAGGATTCAGTCTGTACTTATTGTGGACAATGTGTGGCAGTCTGTCCAGTTGGAGCATTAACAGAAAAAGATCATACCTGGAAAGTAGTAGAAGCACTAGCTGATCCTGAAAAAGTAGTAGTAGTACAAACTGCACCAGCTGTAAGAGCTGCTCTTGGTGAAGAGTTTGATCTAGAAGCGGGTACACTTGTAACTGGGAAAATGGCTGCAGCATTAAGAACTTTAGGGTTTGATAAAGTATTTGACACAGATTTTGCAGCAGATCTTACTATAATGGAAGAAGGAACAGAGTTTTTAGATAGATTAAATAAATATCTTGAAGGAGATAGTAGTGTAAAACTTCCTATCCTTACATCTTGTTGTCCTGGATGGGTTAAATTTTTCGAACATCAATTTCCTGATTTATTAGATGTACCTTCAACAGCAAAGTCTCCTCAACAAATGTTTGGAGCAATAGCGAAATCATACTTAGCAGAAAAAATGGAAATACCGAGAGAAAAAATGGTAGTGGTATCGGTAATGCCATGTCTTGCCAAAAAATATGAAGCATCAAGAGATGAGTTTAAAGTAGATGGTAATCCTGATGTAGATATATCTATCTCTACAAGAGAGCTTGCGAGACTTATAAAACAAGCAAATATAGATTTTAATTCCTTAGAAGATGCTGACTTTGATCATCCTCTAGGAGAGTCTACAGGAGCAGCAGTTATATTTGGTACTACAGGTGGAGTTATAGAAGCAGCTGTAAGAACTGCATATGAGATCCAAACAGGAGAAAGTCTTGAAAAAGTAGACTTTGAACAATTAAGAGGTATGGATGGCGTGCGAAAAGCTGTCGTAAAAGTAGGAGATCTTGATCTAAATATAGGAATAGCTCATGGGCTTGGAAATGCTAGAAAACTTCTTGAAGAAGTGAAAACTGGTAAAACTAAGTTTCATGCAATAGAAGTAATGGCTTGTCCTGGTGGATGCATCGGTGGGGGTGGCCAACCTTACCATCATGGTAACATGAATATCCTGAAAAAAAGAGCAGACGCAATATATGCCGAAGATGCAAGTAAAGCAATACGAAAATCACATGAAAATCCTTATATCAAAGAATTATATGAAACATATTTGGAAAAACCATGTGGAGAGAAATCACATAAATTATTACATACTCACTATTTTGCAAAAAATAAAGTGTAATACAGTTATAAATTAGATTTAATAGAGTGTCTAGAAGCTGACCAAGTAAGAGATTTGGAAACAATGTGCTTTAGCCCATTGTTTTGTAAAGGTTTAAAATACCTTATTTCCATATAATTTTACTTCTTGGGTCAGCTTCTTTTTTTTTATATAAAAAAAAAGGATATGAAATTTAATGTAGTATAGTATAAGAAAGGCAATATAGTAACTAGTATTAAAATTTTTATTAGGAGGTAGATAAAGTGGGAACAAGTGGAATAAAATTATTAGGAATCAAAGTAGAAGAAGTTATTGATCTTTTGAACAAAGCATATGCAGATGAATGGTTGGCATATTACCAATATTGGATAGGTGCAAAGGTAGTAAAAGGGCCTATGAAAGAGTCGCTTATAGCTGAATTGATACAGCATGCAGATGATGAATTGCGTCATGCGGATATGGTGTCAAATCGAATACTTCAATTGGGAGGTACACCTATTTTAAATCCAAATGATTGGTCAAAATATACTAATTGTGGTTATGAAGCTCCGGAAGACCCTTATGTAATAGAAGTATTGAAGCAAAATATTAGTGGAGAACAGTGCGCCATAAGTGTATATCAAAAAATAATGGACATCACAAAGGATAAAGATATGATAACATATAACTTAGCATTGCAAATATTGGAAGATGAAGTAGAACATGAAGAAGATTTGCAAGCTATACAAGAAGATTTTGAACTTATGTTTTCTAGAAATAAGTAAAAATCTATACTCATCCCAAAGCTTAAAAAGCTTTGGGATGTTTTTTTTTGGAAAAAAAGTGAAAATATGATAGAATAAACTAACCAAGGGGTCTGACCCCTTGGTTAAAGGCAAAATTACATAGGGAGGAAAAACGATGATAAGTACTAAAAGATATAAAGAAAATCCAAGTTATCTATTTTTTGAGTACTATATCTTAGATACCATAGGTTTATTGAGCACAAAACAACATGAAGAGATAGAAAAGCTAGATATTGGAAAATTATTTGAGGTAGAATCTAATAATTGGAAAGAGATAATTCATAAAGCATTAAAATTATCAGAAACTATAGACTTTTCTATTTTAGACCTATGGTATATAAATAGAGAAAGATTGCTAAAAAAAGAAATTGAATACAATCCGGTGGAATACGCTGTAAATTTTGTAGATGAATACTATAAGGAAAAAAGTCTTGTAGATAAATGGACAGATAAATCTATACTAGAAACTGCAAAACGAATTTCAAAAAATCATAAAAAATATCAAAAAAAAATTGAAAAAGCAAAAAAAATGCTAGAAAGTAATAGAGAAATAGAAGAAATTAAAAAAAAGACAAAGTTATATGAAAGTGAAATAGAGTTACTAAGTTAACAGTGACCTCAAAAGGCACAACTGTATCGAAATCGACCTACGGAAACAGAACACGAAATTCATGATAAATTTGCTAAGAAATATAAATCCTTTTTTTTATGTAAAAAGTGCACTTAAAAAATTTTTTCATACAAAATAAGTAGTAGCATTTCAGAAAGAAAACAAAATAAATTTGATAAAATATGTAAAAAACTTGCTAAATAAAATTGTGCTGGGTGCATAAAATAAAAAAGAGGAGGAGAAAAATGAAAAA
>CAZDNU010000233.1:0-1790 GCA_964506865.1 uncultured Fusobacteriales bacterium
TTTTTTCTTTATAATACTTTTGGCAATATTATTATTACTTAAATTTTCTGCACTTATTACAAAGCCACTTTGTTTTTTGAGCGAAAAAGTAGAGGAGATAGGAAATGGAGAATTAGATACCAAATTGGATATAAAAAAAGGTGATGAAATAGGTGTTTTGGCAGAAAATATAAATCGCATGACAAATGATCTGAAAAAGTACATAAAAAATTTGAAAGAAACTACTGCAGTAAAAGAACGAATGGAAAGTGAGCTACAGATTGCCAATAAAATACAAGCAAGTATGCTACCGAGAATTTTTCCCCCATTTCCGGAACGAACTGAATTTGATATATATGGAACAATGGATCCTGCTAAAGACGTAGGAGGCGACTTTTTTGATTTTTATCTAATAGATAAAAGTAAATTTTGTTTTACTATTGCAGATGTATCTGGTAAAGGAATACCTGCAGCTCTCTTTATGGTAATATCCAAGACAATACTCAAAAATGCAACTCAAAACAAAGATATTGATTTGGAAGAAGCGTTTTTTAGAGCAAATAACAGTATATGTAAGGATAATGATGAATATTTATTTGTAACCACAATGTCAAACTGCATAGACCTCACAACAGGAGAGGTCGAATTTGTAAATGCAGGACATAATCCACCTTTGTTATATAGCAAAAAACGTGGAAGCTTTGAATATTTGGAGATGAATAAAGGCTTTGTCATGGGGGGGATGAGTGGATTTCAATTTAAAAAAGAAAAATATAAAATGGAAAAAGGCGATATAATATTTTTATATACAGATGGTGTGACAGAAGCTATGGATACAGAAAATAATCAGTATTCTGAAGAAAGACTTTTGAAAATATTGAATGAATTGACAACAGATAATATAGTGGAAATTGAAAAAAAAGTTAAAGAAGATATGATGAGATTTACAAAAGGTGCAGAGCAATTTGACGATATAACAATATTGATATTTAAGTATAATGGTTGAGGAGGGGGAAAATTGGGAAATAAAATAGGAATTATGTTGGAAAATAGGTTTTTGGACAAGGAGATAATGTATTATACTACTAGATTTCAAGAGGAGGGATATGAAGTAGAGTATTTGTCTCGTTTGTGGGGACAAGAAAAACTGACTTTTGAGGGTATGGAACTAGGAGTAAAAATTGAGGTAAACAAAAGTTTTGAAAAAATAAGTGATAATGCTTTGAAAGAATACAAAGCTATAATAATGCCTGCAGGTTATGTAGCAGATTATTTATTGTATTCTGAAGTGCCGAGAGATGTTTCTCCTGCTGCTAAGTTTATTGAAAGAATAATGAAAGACAAAGATATACTAAAAGGATTTATATGCCATGCTTTGTGGATAGCAGGACCAATATCACACTGTTTTAAAGACAGAAAAATGACTTGTCATAATAATATAATAAGTCATGTGGAAAATGCTGGTGGAATCTACGTAGATGAAGATATAAATGTAGATAATGACATAATAACAGCAAGACAAGGGGGATTATTTGGTGAATTTGCGAAAAAAATAATCGATCATATAAAGGAGAGCGAGTAAAATGTATGAAAAAAAGATGATTTACAGAGAAAAAATCGAGAAAGAAGATATTGGTGGCGGGATATTAATGCAAAATCTGGGTGCTGGAGATAGAATGAGTGTATTGCATTGGAATATGGATGATGGTAGTATAGTGGATTGGCACGAACACCCCAACGAGCAATTTGGATATGTAATAAAAGGTGGATTTATAATATATATGGGAGGTGAAGAATATGTATTAAAAGAA
>CAZDNU010000234.1:0-9467 GCA_964506865.1 uncultured Fusobacteriales bacterium
AATAATAAAAAAGAAAATAATCGACAAAAAGATAAAACAATCTGATTTGGAAGATTTTTTACATGATCTTGATGAGGGCGAAGAACAAGATTATGGAAAGATTATAGAAGATATATTAGATTTGAAAGTCGAGATAGATGACGCTGTGGAAGAAGAAGTGGAAGAGGATGTTGATGAAAATGAAAATTATTATAGTGATGACAATATAAAACAGTATTTTATGGAGATATCAAAATATCCTCCTTTAAATCCAAAAGAAGAAAAAGAACTGATAGCGAAAGTAAAAAAAGGTAATAAGGAAGCAGAAGACCTTTTGATAACTTCAAACTTAAGACTAGTATCGAAACTTGCTTTACGTTATGCAAAGTCGGGGGTATATTACTTAGACTTGGTACAGGATGGTACAATTGGTTTGATGAAAGGCATCAAAAAATTTGATCCTTCAAAAGGATACAAACTGAGTACATATGCGACTTGGTGGATAAAAAAAGAGATAATTGAATCATTGAAAGGGAAGTTGAACTTCATTAAAATACCAAACTATATATTTTTGTCGTATCAAAAGATAATGACAGCAGAAAAAGAATTGTCAAATAAAAATGGACAAATGCCTAGTTTGGCAGAGGTAGCTGAAAAAGTAGAGATGCCTTTGGAAGAAGTAAGTAAAATAAAAAATATAATAAATAGCAATAGAATGAAAAGTCAAGATGATGAAGAAAGTGGTATAGAGCTAGAAGATAATAGGCTTTCTGAAGCCATTGATAGAGAGATAAACAATTTGAGTCAAAAGATAAAAGTAAGTAATATGTTGCAAAAATTATCCAAAAGAGAAAGAATGATAATAGAACTTTACTTTGGTCTCGGTGATAATGGTGAAAGAAATAATTACAAAGAGATAGGAGAAAAGTTGGATTTGTCGTCAGAAAGAGTAAGGATAATAGCAAAACGTGCATTAAAAAAATTGAGATATGTAGGTGCTCAAAAATGGAAAACAAAGTAAAAGATATTATAAATATATTGGAAAAAAAATTTCCATTAAATATAAAAGAAGAATGGGACAATGTAGGCCTGCTTGTGGGGGATGGAAATTCTAATGTAAAAAAGATACAAGTATCTTTAGATCTCACAGATAAAGTATTGGAAAACGCAATAGAAAATGATGTTGACTTAATAATAACACATCATCCGCTTATTTTTAAACCTTTGAAAAGCATAAATAACAATAGTAAAACTGGAAAAAAAATAATGAAATTAATAAAAAATGAAATTAGCCTTTATGCAATACATACAAATTTGGATAGTGCAGAGCAAGGGCTAAACGACTATATAGCTAGAAAAATAGGAGGAGAAAATTTAAGCATTATTTCTCCTTTGCTTCAAAAGATGATAAAAATCCGAGTATTTGTACCTGAAGAGCATTATCAAAAGGTAAATGATGCGGTAATAAAAGTAAATAAATTTGAAAGTAAAAAATATAAAAATACATATTATACTTTAGAAGGCAAAGAGTTTTTCGAAGAAAAGGAAACAGCAACACCTTGTAATATATCAGGGACTAGAGTTACCTTATTGGAAGTACTTACAACAGAAAAAAATGTTCGAGCGATTATAACAGCAATAGAAAGTAATCATCCGTACGAAGAACCTGCTTATGAAGTCATAGAACTAAAAAACAATTTAATACAACATGGAATTGGGCGATACTTTAGGCTAAAAGAAAAAATTATGTTATCGAAATATATAGAAAATGTAAAAAAAGTATTAAATCTAGATTTTGCAAAAGCAGTATATTCTGAAGATAAATTGATATCTAAGATTGCAATAGTTAATGGTAGTGGAGCTAGCTTTATAAAAATGGTGAATTCTAAAAAAATAGATCTATTTATTACTGGAGATATAAAATATCATGAGGCATTGGATGCTTATGAAAATGGAGTGAATTTGCTTGATATAGGGCACTATGAATCAGAGATTATTTTTTCGGAAATACTAAAAAAAGTATTGCAAGATAAAGTAGAAGAGACTATAGTCTTTAGTGATGAAAAAGTATTTAAGTATGTATAAGGAGATATATAGATGAAAAGATTACTTGTATTGCTATTGTGTGCGACTTTTTATATAAGCACATATTCTGAAAAAGCAATGATTTCAGAGGAAAAAGTGGATATAATATTAGAGCAACAAAAAGAAATAGAAGACGTAGAAACTGAAAATAAAAAGATAAAAAAATTAGAGTATTATATCAAAGATAAAATAGATCTACTAAGAAAAGAAGACCTAGAAAACCTGGAAAAAAGATTGATAATGTTAAAAGAAAGTTATGGGATAAATTATAGAGTGATAATAAGCGAAGAAGCCTATAATTTTCAAGATATTAGTCGTAAAATAAAAAAAACAGTTTTGATAAATGTGGTGAAGAAGGACTATTATTCGCTAGCAGTAAGACTAAAATTTTCGGAAGATATAGATATAGAAGGCTATAAAGAAGAGATAAATCATTTGCTTGAAAGAGTAAATTTATTAGTGGGAAATGAATATTACTTGGATTTAATATATGAACTTACTGGTAATATAAATGACATAATCAGCTTGATAGAAAGAGAAAAAATAGAAATACGGCGGACAGAATTTAATAGAAAAATAAAACTTCTTTCATTTATGTCATTTTTGATTTTTGCAGGATTAACGACATTTTTGATTTTTGTAAAACGAAAGATAAAAAAGAATTTAAAAAAATGCAAACGATGTGGGATAGAAATGGAATTAAAAGATAGAGTTTTAGAAGAGAATAAGTATATAAAAACATATCAATGCAGTATATGTGGGTACATAAGAAAAATAACTTCTTCCAGGTATTAGAGATAATCGCATCTTAAGTGATGAGGAAAGTCCGGACTCCGTAGGGCAAAAGGGCAGTTAATGGCTGCTGGGAGAAATCCTAAGGAAAGTGCCACAGAAAATAAACCGCCATCTCATGGTAAGGGTGAAAAGGTAGTGTAAGAGACTACCAGTGTCTTTTGTAAAGAAGATAGCTAGGTAAACCCCCTTTGGAGCAAAACCAAATAGAAAAGTATTGAAGAGGACGGCCCGTTCTTGCTTTTGGGTAGGTTGCTAGAGGCAATAAGCAATTATTGTCGTAGATAAATGATTATCAGACACAAAATCCGGCTTATACTAATGCCGGGAAGAAGTTTATTATTATATAATTATTACATTTAGAGAAAGAAGGTGCATATTTATGGAAACAGCAGTGTTAGATTTCCCGGCTTTAATAGTCAGAAATGTAGTTATTTTCCCGTATATGATTATACCGCTAAATATAGGACGGGATTTTTCAATAAAGGCAGTTGAAGATGCTCTCAAAAAAAACAGCGAGATAGTTATATTTACACAAAAAAGAATAAATTTAGATACAGTAGAAAAAAAAGACATACATGAAGTTGGAGTATTTGCAAATATACTAAAAATGATCCGCTTTCCAGATGGCACACTTAGAATATTAGTTGAAGCAGCTCAAAGAGTAAAATTAGAAAAATTTAGAATAGAAAATGGAATATCCAAAGCAGATGTTACGCTGATGCAAGAAGAAACAGAAAAAGGTCAGGAGATGGAAGCTCTTTATAAAATAGGTAAGTCAAAATTTGAAGAGTGTTTGAATAAAGGCCTAAATGTAACTCCAGAAATAATATCGCCCTCTATTGATATTGAAGATCCTGGAAGGTTTTCTGACGTAGTGGTAGCGCAATTAGATGTGGAGATCAAAGAAAAGTATCTTGCGTTAGAAGAATTAAACGTAAAAAAGAGAATGCACATGGTAAATGATTACTTAAATAAAGAGCTTGATATTTTAGAGTTGAAAAATAAAATTCAAGAAAAAATGAAGCAAGGAATGGATGATTCGCAACGAGAATTTTTCTTAAGGGAACAATTGAAAGCTATACAAGAAGAGCTAGGCTTAAATTCTGAAGGCGAAATGGAGATAGAAGAGTACAGAGACAGCTTAAATGATAATAGATTTAGCAAAGAAGCCCGAGAAGTTATAGAAAAAGAGATAGATAAGTTGACAAAGGTACCGTATGATTCATCGGAGGCAGGGGTTATAAGGACTTATCTAGACTTCATAATTGATCTACCGTGGAAAAAGTATTCTCGAGCCAGGCTGGACCTGAAAAAAGCTGAAAAGATATTAAATGATACACATTATGGGCTAGAAGAGGTAAAAGAAAGAATATTAGAATATCTAAGTGTGAAAAAGATATCAAATAAATTAAAAACACCAATACTTTGTTTTGTTGGACCACCAGGAGTAGGAAAAACATCAATAGGAAAAGCTATATCTGAAGCTATGAAAAGACAATTTACGAGGATATCATTAGGTGGAGTCCGAGATGAAGCGGAGATAAGAGGACACAGACGTACATATGTTGGGGCATTAGCTGGTAGAATATTGCGAGGGATACAACAATCAAAAACATCAAATCCAGTATTTATGCTAGATGAAATAGATAAATTAGGATCAGATTTTAGAGGAGATCCTGCATCAGCGATGTTAGAAGTACTAGATCCAGAACAAAACAGTAAATTTGTGGATCATTATTTGGAGATAGAGTATGATTTGTCAAAAGTATTCTTTATAACTACAGCAAATCGACTTGATACAATACCGAGACCTCTTAGAGATCGGATGGAAATAATAGAAGTTCCAGGGTATACTTTAAATGAAAAAATGATTATAGCAAAACAATATCTTATGCCGAGACAAATAAAAGAAAATGGACTTTCAAAATATAAAGTGGAATTAGAAGAAGAAGCTTTAAAAAACTTGATACTAAAGTATACTAGAGAAGCTGGAGTGCGAAATCTAGAAAGAGAAATAGGAAAAGTTTTTAGAAAAATAGCTAAAAGAATAGTTTTCAAAGAAGAATATTCTTCAAAAATAACCGAAAAAGAGCTAGAAGAATTGTTGGGCGTCCCTAAATATGAACTGAGTGATACTGATTCTGTACATGAGATAGGAGTATCTACAGGTCTGGCGTGGACGGAATTTGGAGGAGATATACTTAATATAGAAGTAGTAATGGTAAGAGGTAATGGTAAATTAATGCTGACAGGCAAATTAGGAGATGTAATGCAAGAATCTGCTCAAGCTGCATTTACTTATGTGAGAACGACGATAGAGGAATACAAAGGTGATAAAGAGTATTATAAAAATAACAATATCCACATCCATGTACCAGAGGGTGCGGTTCCAAAAGATGGACCGAGTGCTGGTATAACTTTGGCAACAGCTCTTATATCTAGGCTTACAGAAAGAAAAGTGCCTAAAAATATAGCAATGACTGGTGAAATAACTTTAACAGGAAGAGTATTGGCAATTGGCGGGCTAAAAGAGAAACTTTTGGCAGCAAAACTTAGAGGGATGAAGAAGGTATTAGTACCTAAAAGTAATGAAAAAGATTTAAAAGATATAGCACCAGAGATCAAAGAAGGTTTAAAGATAGTTTTGGTTGAAAATATGGCTGAGGTGGAAAAAGAAGTTTTTATGTAGAGATTAGGAGGGGGTAAAAATCAATATATTGATTAATGAAAAAAGCCCTTTGTTTGACGACAAGATACCAAAGTATTTAAATAAAAATCAAATAGAAATTTATCAGTATAAAAACTTGATGGAATTAAGCCAAAAGCTAAGTAAATTAGAAAAAGTTTATGCTATTGTTGTACCTGAAAACATAGAGATGTTAGAATATATAAAAGGATACAATAAAGAAATACCTGCAATCGTACTATGTGATAAATGCCAACAAGAAACTGCTGAAGAAATATTTGCTAAGGGAGCTTATGATTACTTGGCATATGACGATGCTAGCAAGAATATAATACAGTATAGGATAAAAAATGCAGTAATGCATTATAAAATGCTAAAAGAGCTAATGGATAGGGAAAATAGAATAATATTGATAAGCAATGAAGCGCGTGAAAATTTCAAGAAAATAGACGAATTAAATAGAAGATTATTGGAAAAAAATAAAATATTGGAAGTTTTAGTAGAAGCAAGAACAAAAGAATTGCAAGATATGACAAACTCTTTGATATCTGCTCTGGAGAGCGCCAATCTTTATAATGACGAAGATACAGGGATACACCTTGAGAGAGTTTCAGAGTATTCAATGGTATTGGCAGAAGAAGCAGGTTTGGCAAAACGATTTGTAAAAGAGATAAAAATATATTCGCCACTTCATGATATTGGGAAAGTAGGGATACCTGATGCTATTTTAAAGAAACCTGGAAAATATACAGATGATGAATTTGAAGCCATGAAAAATCATGTTTTAATTGGATATAATATGGTAAAAGATTCGAGCATATCAAATGTAGCTAAAAATATTATACGTTACCATCACGAAAAATGGGATGGTAGAGGCTATGTAGATGGACTGAAAGGAGAAGAAATACCGATAGAAGCAAGGATTGTAGCAATAGCAGATGTATTTGATGCACTGACTACTGAGAGAAGCTATAAGCCTGCATTTGACATGGAAAAAACTTTGAGAATCATGAATGAAGGACGAGGCAGGCATTTTGATCCTAACTTGATTGAGATATTTAATAGGTCTTTGAAACGTATATTGAGTATAAAGCAAAGATGTAAAGAAAACATTTATCAATAAAAAACGGCTATTAAAAAAATAGCCGTTTTTTATTGATAAATGTTTTCTTAAAATAAATTAAATGTAATAGTTCTAAGAGCTTTTCTAAACCATGACATCGCCTCTATTGGTGATTTAGTAATAAGAGATGTTTCGGCAATGACTTCATTATCGTACTTTACGCTTAGGCTACCTACTTTTTCACCAAAAGCAAGCGGAGCATTTAATGCAGGTGGCACAGAAGCTACTTTATCAAAGCTTGCATCTTTATGCAAAGTAACATATAGGTCAGAATTATAAAAAAGATCAACCTCTCGCTCCACAGCATTCTTAATGGAAACTTTCAAAGCGAATTCTCCTTTTTCTCCTATTTTTATACGTTTATAATTTGCATATGCGTAGTTTAAAGTTCGCTTAACTTCCTCATCTCTTAATCGCTCATTGGGAGCACCAAATAATACAATTATTAAACGCATATTATCTTTTAAACATGAAACAGTAATATTGTAATTAGCAAGTGAATGATGTCCTGTTTTCAGGCCATCAACTCCTTCAAAAACACCTAAAAGATTATTTCTATTTTTATATTGAACCTCACGTTTAGGTAAAGAGATATAAGGTTTGTCAGAATATTCAAAATATTTTTCATACTTTAAAACCTCCGCAGACAAAATAGCTATATCATACGCAGTAGATACATCTACGTGGTCTTTGGGTTTTTTAGTCATATTTGGTGGAAGACCTGTGGAAGTATAAAATTTAGTATTATTCATTCCCAATTCTTGAGCTTTTTTATTCATCTCCTCAACAAATAAGTCTTCGGTTCCTGACACATATTCTGCCAATGCGTATACAGCATCATTTCCAGAGTATACAATAACTGCTTTTAGCAAATCGTCTACGCTCAATTTTTCGCCAATATGAAAATTGATATAACTACCTCTCATATATGCAGCGGTCCTTGATATAGAGACCATATCGTCATAATTGATAAAACCTTTTTCTACTTTATCCATGACAACCAATGTACTCATTAATTTAGTGACAGAGGCTAGAGGGTGCATTTCATTATAGTTAGTTCCCTCTAATACTCGACCCTGTCCATCTGTTATGAGCTTAGAGATGTAAAGATCTTCAGCAAATATACTTGAAAATAAACTGAAAATCAATACCAAAAATACAAACAATTTTTTCACTTTTTACCATCTCCTTAATTTATTTTTATTATTCATTTAACTGCTGGAAAATCAGAATGATTAATATATCGAAAATACAACTTTAATTTCAAAAAAGTTATAACTTTGCGTGAGCAAGTTACAATATAGTATTAAAAGACTAAAGAAATTTAACTAAGCTAAAAGCTTATAAGTTATTTAAATTAAAAATAGATCACAACTTAAATTAAAAATCACAGTATAAATAATATCATAAAAAAAAAATTATTTCAATAATAAAAAATTAAAAGATTTTAAGGAAAAAAAATTATAAAGAAAAAGTGATGTAGCTTACATAATTATAAAGAAAGTATGATATAATACTAGATGTTATAACAACTTAAGAAAGGTGGTGAAGTCATTCTAAGTTTATGATGCTTAGAGGAGGACGATAAAATGAGAAAAATAGCATTAATAATTGCAACCATGATATATGTAGTAAATCTAAATGCTTTAGAAGAAGTTTCTATAATAGAAACAGTTCTTAAAACTAGCGTGAAAGAAAAGGCGCTTGAAAATGGGGAATATGAATTACTGAGCAAAGGATTGCTTAATTTTTTAAGTGAAGAGGACTTGCAAGAAAATCAAGAAATCCTGGACAAGCACATATACAAAGAAAGAAATAAGTATATCAAGGGGTATACGATCGAGGACGAAAAAAATGAAGCAAATATATTTACTTTAAAAATAAAATCAAACTTAGAAAAACTAAAATTGGGAATGGACCTAATTGATTTGGGGCTTATAAAAAAAGCAAACAAAACAAAAATAGGGATATTAGTAAAAGACGATATAAAAATGCATAATAAAATTACTGGAAAAGCATATCTAGAAGAACAACTGAACGATGCTGGCTATAAGTTAATCTCAGTAGAAAGTAATAAAAAATTTTATGAAATGTTTGTCGAAGATGAAAAAAAAGCACTAAACAGAATACAAGAAAAAGTTGATATATTAATATTAGTTGAACTGTTTATAAAAGAAAGTGATGACTTGGAAGCTTATGATGTAGAAGTAAATTCTATAGAAATAGGTCTTGATGTACGAGGAGTTAGAGCATTGAATGGCGAAACATTATTTTCGGAAATATTAAAAACGATAAAGAGTAATTCTAAATTTAGTGAAGAATCTTTGTTACAAGGAAAAGAAGAGTTACTCGTTTTATTAGGTAAAGGTGGCGAGCTGCGAGGGAAAAAAATAAACTCCTTGAGTAAGTTAATAGCCAAAGAGATTTTGAAACCAGAAGCAACTGAGATGATTTTGCGGAATGTAGATAGCAAAAAATATTTAAAGATAGTAGAATTATTAAAAAGTGAAAAAAATATTAAGAATGTATTTCCCAAAAAAATTGAAAAAGGCGAAGGAAAAATAGAAATAGAATGGGCAAAATAAAAAAAGGTGACAGGCACCAAAGTGTCGAAATGTGGAAAAAACAGTGGAAATCAAGTGGAAAAGCATAATGTAAAGTGGAAAGGATGTTCAAAAGCAAGAAAATATCAAAAAGTTGAAAAAAAGTAAAAAAAGTTATTGACAAAAGTAAGAGTATATGATAGTATAACACTCGCCTCGAAAGAGGAAGACATTGGGAACTGAATAAGAAGAGAAA
>CAZDNU010000235.1:0-5290 GCA_964506865.1 uncultured Fusobacteriales bacterium
ATAATGAGAAATATAGGGCCTAAATTGCCGGAAGATAAACCAAGATATCTAATGGGAGTAGGAGAACCACTAGATATGTTGGAAGCTGTAGAAAATGGAATAGATATGATGGACTGTGTATTGCCTACAAGAATAGGTCGTCACGGCACGGTTTTTACTAGTTTTGGAAAATTAATTATAAAAAATGCTGCTTACAAGGAAGAATTTATGCCACTAGATCCTGAGTGTGATTGCTATGTATGCAAAAATTATTCACGAGCATACATAAGACATCTTTTCAAAGCCGGGGAAGTACTTGCTATGCGTTTGGCAACTTACCATAATTTATATTTTTTAATCAAACTAATGAATGAGGCTAGATCTGCCATAATAAAAGGAGAATTCCAAAAATTTAAAAAAGATTTTACTGATAAGTTTACAGCAGGAGAACTAAAATAATCAAAAGGAGCACTTGAAGATGGATATAAAAAGAGATATAGCAAAGATTTTGAGAGAAATAGATGAAGGGAAATATTCTAATATAGCTTTAAATGAATTTTTTAACTCAAATATATATGCGCAAAAAGAAAAAAACTTTATCAGTGAAGTAGTATATGGCGTCATACGTAATAAAATATTACTGGATTATATTATAAGTAAATTCGCAAAAAAAGTAAAAAAGAAAGAAGTTTACTATTTATTGAAAATATCAGTATATCAAGCTATATATATGAGAAGCGATGAAAAAGGTATAGCTTGGGAAGCTACAGAGATAGTAAAAAAAGTGTATGGAAAAAATTTATCAGGATTTGTAAATGGAGTACTAAGAAATGTTTTTAGAAATTACAAAGAGATAATATCGGACTTGGAAAAGGAAAAAAAATATGAGATATTATACTCGTATCCAAAATGGATTTTTGATTATATAAAAAAAGAATATAAGGATGATTATGTAGAGCTTATGAAAAGTTACAAGATTATTCCAAATTTGTCAGTTAGAGTAAATAAATTGAAGTATACATGTGAAAAATTTGAAAAATATCTATCGGAAAAAAACATAAAGGTATTAAAAAAAGTGGATACAATATATTATTTGGGGTCAGGCGAAATAATAAATAGCCAAATATTTAAAGAAGGTAAGATATTTGTCCAAGATGCATCATCTTATCTAGCAGCAAAGTTTTTGGATGCTAAAGAAAATGATATTGTACTTGATGCATGTGCGGCTCCTGGATCAAAAACACTAGTACTTGCAGAACTTATGGAAAATAAAGGCGAAATAATAGCAAGTGACATATATCCACATAAATTAAACTTGATTGAAGAAAATGCTAAAAAAGCCGGAGTAAATATAATAAAAATAATGATACTAGATGCAGGTAGTGAGCATATAGAGCATAATACGTACTTTGATAAAATACTGCTTGATGTTCCGTGTAGTGGATTTGGAGTAATAAGAAAAAAACCCGAAACTTTATATAATAAAACTATGAAAAATATAGAAGAATTATCAGATTTACAATATAAAATATTAAAAGAAAATTCTAAAAAATTAAAAATTAATGGCGAATTGATTTATAGCACTTGCACAATTTTTGATGAGGAGAATATAAATAACATCGAAAGATTTTTAAGTGAAAACACAAATTTTGTAACTGTAGAGATAGAAATAAATGACAATATAGCTTGTAAAAAGGATAAATATGGAGGTATATTTATAAATTATCAAGAAAAATTTCTAGATAGTTTTTATTTTATAAAAATGAGAAGAGTGAGAGAATATGGATGAACTAATACACATATTTTTAAAAATTGATAAGCAGAAAGCATGGGAGCATATATATACAAAGTATAATTTAAAAGTAAGAAAGTTGTGTATTAAGTTGTTGATAAATAAAACTGAAGTAGAAGATACTGTACAAGAAATTTTTATAAAAGTTTTTGAAAATATTAATTCATTTTCTTTTAAAAGTAGCATAAGCACTTGGATATATAGAATATCATTAAATCATATTTTAAATAAGAATAAAAAATTAGATTTTAATTTAGAATTAGATGAAAATATAGTTTCTAAAAATTTAAATTTGACAATTGAAGTAAAAGAGCTTGAGCAAAAAATATCCGAAGCACTAAATTTATTGAAAGAAGATGAAAAAATTGTATTTATTTTAAGAGAATTTGAAGGATTGGCTTATAAAGAGATAGCTAAAATTACAGGACTGACTTTAGGGACAGTAAAATCTAAATTGCACTATGTAAAGAAAAAGTTACGTGAAATACTAGAAGTATATTTAAAGGAATGAATTAGCATAAAAGATTATAGTGACTATGTAAAATTAGATAGATTTGAACTTAATTTATATAGCGTATTCAAATGTGATCACTTTAGTGTAGGTGGTGAGAGTATGTCAGGTTTGTGAAAATAGAAATTGGATTTTCCAAATCAAAATATTTACTTAGAATTGAGAAGGAGAAAATAGATGCTAGCGGAATTAAAGAATGCAAATGCATATATATATAGTAAAATTAATGAAAAAGATGAAATTATAATAGAAATGGAAAAGTATGCAAAGGAGAATAATGTGCCTATAGTTACTAAAGAGGTAGCTGAATATTTAAGGTTTTTAGTGGAAACATACAAAAGCAAAAGAATACTCGAAATAGGAACAGCAATTGGATATTCGGGAGCTATAATTGCAAAAGCAGCAATTAAAAATCAAGGGTCTTTGACAACAATAGAGATAAGTGAAGATAGTTATAATATCGCAAAAAAGAACTTTGCAAAACTGAATTTAAGCAATGTAAAACAGATATTAGGCGATGCAAAAGAGAAAATTTTACAACTTGATGAAGAATATGATTTTATTTTTATAGATGCTGCCAAAGGTCAATATAAATATTTCTTTGATGAAGCATATAAACTTTTGAAAAAAGATGGGATAATATTAATAGATAATATAATGTTTCGAGGATATGTATATCAAGATGAATATCCTAAACGTTATAAAACTTTGGTAAAAAAGTTAAATGAATTTATAAACTATTTATATGAAAATCATAATTTTGTATTATTACCGTTTGGAGATGGAATAGGTCTAGTCAATAAGCAGATTTAATACACAAAAAGAGGTGGAAAACTTGAAACATATATTTACTTTACTATTAATAACAATATCGTTTTTTCAGATTTCTTGTTTGAAAAAGAAAGATAAGGAGCTCCGTATATATAATTGGTCTTATTATATCCCCGAAAATATAATTGAAGATTTTGAGAAAGAATATAATGTAAAAGTAAATTATGATACTTTTGATTCGAATGAAGAAATGTATGAAAATATAAGAAAAAACCTGAAAAAACCTGATATTGTTTTTCCTTCAGGAGATGTAATAAAGCTCATGCAAGAGAAAGATCTTCTTCATAGATTGGACAAAAGCAAAATTCCAAATTTTGGAAATATCGATGAAACAATACTCAATAAGGTAGGATTTGATCCTGGAAATAAATATAGCGTTCCATATATGGTGGGAGCGGCAGGAATAGCTGTAAATACTAAATATGTATCGGATTATCCTAAAGATTATAGCATATATGAATTAGAAAAATACCAAGGGAAAATGATGATGCTAAATGATATGCGAGAAGTAATAGGAGCAGCATTATCAGACTTGGGATACTCAGTAAATTCTACAAATCAAACGGAGTTAGAGCAAGCGAAACAGCTAGCTATAATCTGGAAGAAAAATATATCTGACTATGATGCAGAGAATTTTGCTATGGCATTTGCAAACGAAGAGGTGTGGATAGTTCAATGTTATATAGAAAATATAATGTTGGAAATAGATGAAGATCAGAAAAAGAATATAGATTTTTTTATACCTAAAAAAGGTGGAACTATGTATATAGATAACATGGTAATACTTAAAGATGCGAAAAATAAAGATATGGCACATAAATTTATAAATTATATCCACCGCCCTAAGGTTTATGCAAATATATCAGATTGGTTGTCATTACCGTCATTGAATAAGACAGCAAGAGAATATACGAATGAAAATAAAATTTATACGCAAACAGAGATGCAAAATTGTGAATTTATAGAGAGCATAGATAATGCTATGGAGGAGTATCGAAGAATATGGAAAGAAATAATTTCAAAATAACAAACAAGGTGAACCGATGTTAGTAAATAAAAAGAAAAAAAGACGTAATTTTTTTAAAAGTATGTATAAGAAAGATGAAAATGGTGCTTATATAATTGAGATTGATTTGGATATATATGAGGATATATTTAATGACTGGGATCATGCTCCTTTTCGAAGAAAAGATATAGATCCTGATTTACAAAACTACTTAGAAGAATGTGCAGATGAGATACCATTAAAATATCCGATAGTTTTGTATTTTTTTGTACCGAGTAAAGTAGAAAATGAAGATAAAGAGTTAATGGTAAAAAAAGGTATTAAAAATTTCTTTCAATCGTATATAATGTTGTTGGAGAAAAATCTGGAACATTCTAGAAAAAATGCGGTGATATACCTAATTACGGGCATTCTGTTTATTACTATGGCAATTACGGTAGAAAAAATATTTCGTCAAAGTCTTGCATCTAAAGTGGTATTGGAAGGTATATATATAGGAGGTTGGGTATTGTTTTGGGAAGTTTTTGATCTGCTATTTATAAGATATAGAAGCAAATGGAAAGAAAAGAAAGAATATGAAAGGTTTTTTGATTCTGCAGTAAAATTTGTATATGGAAAAAAGGGCGAATTACAAATGTAAACGCCCTTTTTTGGTACATAGTGTGCTGATATTGCGAAAATGAAAATGATCAAAAATTAATCTAAGTAGACAAATCAATGCATTAAAATTAATCATTTTTTGAAAATGACTTGCTATATTAATAATGAAAATTAATATAATAAGGAGGAGAAAAAATTGAGAAACAGGTTGATTTTAACTTTAATGTTAGTTTTTACAATTATGCTGACAGCGTGTGGAGACAATGGAGCAGAAGATGAAAAACAGGTGGAAGCAAGTGAAGGCTTAGTATTGGAGACAACTGATACAGGATTTAAAGTATTGACAGATGCTGAATACAGAGCAGTGTCAGTAGAGATATTAGGGACAGTATCTGAAGAGGAATTGGATTTGCCGTCGAACTATTTATCGGTAATAGAAAAACTGGAAGGTGGATTGAAAATATCAACAGCCATTTCCGGAGGCACAAAAGATATAATAAGTTTGTCGGTAAATAATTTATCGAAGGACATAGAGGTAAATTTAATAGAATCAATAGTGGATATGGAGGTA
>CAZDNU010000236.1:0-6274 GCA_964506865.1 uncultured Fusobacteriales bacterium
GTCCTGCTACATCAGCAAATATAATCCCTTTGTTTTTATTTTTAAGTTCAATTACCTCTACAAAATCTCCTCCTATACCTCCTACTGATATATTTTTCAAGTACAATTTGTAGCCAAAAAAATCCCTTTCATCAAATTTCACAAGTTTTTCATGTATTTTTTTTGCAACTTCCATCTCATTATTCATCTTTTCATTTATTTTTTCTACTTTCTGCACTACTTTTTTTAGATCTTTATTTTTTTCTCTCAGCTCCAAAGTTCTTGTTTTTACTTTTTCTTCCAGAGTTATATTTAGCCTAATCAACGCATTTTCTCTTTCTTCTACAGATTTTATCATTTCATTAAAATCTTTTTCTAGTCCGTCTAATTCTCCATTTACCTCTATAGGACTTGTCTTTTTATACTTTCCTTCTTTTAATAATTTTATATTTTTCAAAACTTTCGAAAATGGTATAAAAACCTTGCCTATGGTATAATATGTCAATAATATTATTAATACTAAAAATAAGATTTGAAAAATTATAAATTTTATTATAATCTCATCCTTCTTTTCTTCATAGTCTTTTAAATTTGTTGCCACTCCTGCAAAAAGTATTGTATGATTATAATCGTTTTTTATTGGGAAAAAACTCATCCCATATTTTTTTTCTGCAATATTCAACTCATTGTATCCTCGCTCTTTTGAAAAATCAAAAAAGTTTATATTTTGTCCTTCCAGTGCTCGTCCATATTTTTCTATTGTTGTAAATACTATCTCTCTATGTGTTGATATAAATATGTCATTTCCAAGCTTCATTTTTAAGTCCTTTAGAAATATATTGTTAATCTCTTCTGATATCAACACCAAGCCATATTGTTTGTTATTTTCTTTTATTTTAGAAAAAGCTCTTATAAATACGTTATCATCTGTTTTTTGGATTATGCTCACTGTATCCTCTGAATTTTTCATTACATCTTCTATTATATTTTCCATATCTTCTTTACTATTTACATCTTCGGAACAACTTAGTAGTACGCCTTTTTTATTAAATATTTCTATTTTTTTCTTTAAGTTTGGGTTTTCTTTTCCATACAACCTTTTATAATACTCGTTTGCTGTTTTGCTATATCTATTTTTATCGTTTTTTTCCAAACTTACACAAAATGTATTATTTGATATTTTCCAGTCTTTTCCTATTAAAATATTGTTCTTCAAACTCTCTAATAATAGTCTGTCACTTGCAATAACTTCTGCATCTTTTGCCAAATTTTCTTTCTTTTCACTTATAAATTTATCCAATATCTCTGCAGCTGTTATCGTACGTTCTATATGTTTTCGTTTTAAAACTTTGATATACGTACCATAAAAGCTCCAAAATATTATAAAAGAAAAGAAAAAATATATCAAAAATATAGCTATTGATATAAGATTTTTAAATTTTATCTTTTTTAAACGTGCCATATATTTGCTTAGCATCTATAGCAACCCCTTATTTTTTATTTTAAAACACTTTACTATAATTATCGTACTTTTTTCCAAAATATAAAGTTTAACTTAAATTTCGTATACTTTGTTTCGTCTATTCCGAAAGTGCTTGTCTTCCCTCGATAAATCTTTAAGCGGCACAAACTTCGATTTATACTATACCTTGTTACTCTAAAATATATATCAAAAGCAATATATAAAACAGGTATGCTGAAAAATTCAACATACCTATTTATAATATAAATACTTCAATTAATTACTACCCCGTGATAACATACAAAACCAAGGCTACTATCACAAACAAAACTGCTATTACCTCAGTTATCTTTGCTATTGTACCTCCATTTTCCTCTACACCAAACATAGTATTTGATGCCCCAGATCCAAATGATGCTGCCATTCCATTACTTCTATCAGGCTGTTTTAATATCAATACTATCAAACAAACTGCCAAAATAAATAGTAATACAGTTAAAGCTACTTCCATTTGCTTCCCTCCTTTTTCATTTTATATTTCCATAATCTCCTCATAGTATTTTCTTACTTAATCTACAAATATTCTCAAGGAAACTATTATACTCATTATTTCATGTGAAATTCTATATTTTAGGAGATTTTAATTTTTCTCGCAAAACTACTTTCAAGCTTATTCTTGTACTAATACCTCGCCATTCATCTCTTCTGGCTTTTCTATTTTCATAAGTTTCAATATAGTTGGTGCTATATCAGCTAACTTTCCTTCAGATTTCAATTTTATATTCTTAAACTCTTCAGATACAACTATAAATGGAACCGGATTCGTAGTATGTGCTGTGAAAGGAGCTTTTGTAGTCGGATCTTCCATCAAATCTACATTACCGTGATCTGCTGTTATAAATACAGTCCCACCCTTTTCAAGTACCTTTTCTACTACTGTTTTTATATTTTCATCTACTGCTTTTACCGCTTTTTTTGCAGCTTCAAAATCACCAGTATGACCTACCATATCAGGATTTGCATAGTTTACTATTATTACATCATCTTTTTCTTCGTCTAGTCTTTTTACTAGACTTTTTGTCAGTTCTGCTGCACTCATTTCAGGCTGCATATCATATGTTTCTACTTTTGGTGAAGGTATCACAAGTCGCTCTTCACCTTCAAATTCACTTTCTTGACCTCCATTGAAAAAGAACGTAACATGAGCATACTTTTCTGTTTCTGCAGTTCTATACTGAGTTAAATTGTTTGCACTCAATACTTCCCCAAAAGTATTTTTTGGACTTTCAGGTGGGTATGCTACCGGTGCATCTATTGTCGAGTCATATTCTGTCATACATACATAGTTTATCTTTGGAAATGTTTCTCTTACAAAGTAATCAAAATCTTCATCATTTATAGCTCGCGTAATCTCTCTAGCTCTATCTGGTCTGAAATTGAAGAATATAAATCCGTCTCCATCTCTTACGCTTCCAACTGGATTTCCAGCTTTGTCAGTAATTACAGTAGGTTTTATAAACTCATCTGTAATGTCTTCTATGTATGATATTTCTACTGCTTTTTTCGCTGAGAAATTTTTGTTTATTCCTGCTCCATTTACTATAGTATCATACGCTTTTTCTACTCTATCCCAATTTTTATCTCTATCCATAGTATAGTATCGTCCCGAAACTGTAGCAATTGATCCTATACCTAATTCTTTCATTTTATTTTCTAATTGCTCTATATATGTCAAAGCTGATCTTGGCGGAACATCTCTCCCATCAAGTATAGCATGTACATATACTTTTTCTATTTCATATTTTTTTGCCATTTCCAGCAATCCGTAAATATGAGTTATATGAGAATGAACTCCTCCATCAGACAAAAGACCTGATAAATGTAAAGATGATCCTGCATCTTTTGTTTTTTGCATTACATCTTCCATTACTTTATTTTCAAATATTTTTCCTTCTTTAATGTCTTTTGTTATCTTTACCAATGGTTGATATACTACTCGTCCAGCTCCCATATTTAGGTGCCCAACTTCCGAATTACCCATTTGACCATCAGGTAAACCTACTGCTTCACCTGATGCCTGCAAAATCGACTTAGGGTAATTATCCCAATAGTAATTAAAGTTTTCCGGATTTACTTCTCTTATTGCATTTTTTTGGTCAGTATTATTATTTAATCCCCAACCATCTAAAATCATAAGCATAAAAGGTTTCTTCATTGCCATAACACCTTCCTTCGATTTATTATAATGCGCTTTTTACTATCTCTGCAAAACTTCCAGCTTCAAGACTAGCTCCACCAACAAGTCCTCCATCAATATTTTCTTTAGCTATTAACTCTTTTGCGTTAGCAGGTTTCATGCTTCCACCATATTGTACAGTCACATCTTGTGCTGTTTGCTCGTCGTACATTTTTGTCAAAAGATCTCTTATGAATTTGTGAACAGCTTCTGCTTGATCAGGTGTAGCTGTTTTACCTGTACCTATAGCCCATACTGGCTCATAAGCTATTACTACATTTGCCATCTCTTCTTTTGTAACATCTTTAAGACCATTCACTATGTGGTCTTCTACTACTTTTTCTGTGTTGTCTGCTTCTCTATCTTCTAATTTTTCTCCAACACAAAGTATTGGTTTTAATCCACTTTCCAAAGCAAATTTTACTTTTTTATTTATAAATTCGTTAGTTTCTCCAAAATATTCTCTTCTTTCAGAGTGACCTAATATTACATATTCTACTCCTACAGCTTTAAGCATAGCAGGTGATATTTCTCCTGTATAAGCTCCTTTTTCTGCACAATACATATTTTGAGCTGCTAATTGTACATTTGAACCTTTTGCTTCTTTTGCAAGGTCAGATAACATTGTAAATGGTGCTCCTATTACTACTCCTACATTATCAATATCTTTTACTAATCCTTTTAATTCTTTTACCATCTCTACTGCATCTTTGTTTGTTTTGTTCATTTTCCAGTTTCCTGCAACAATTCTTTTTCTCATTATTAAAATCTCCTCCTAATTTTTTGATACTTATCCAAATTATTTTTTCTTTATTTTATCACATTTTGTGATTTTTTTCAAATGCTTTTTATCTATAGTAAGAAAAAGGAAAATTGCAAATTTAATTGCAACAATTTTTCCTATACTAATAAAAATATACTTCCAATACATTTGTATGTATTGGAAGTATATTTTGTGTTTTCAAACATAAATATTTTAAGTATATTTGAACTATTTCCCTATTTTTATAATGTTTATATTTTATATTACATTCTATATGAAATTTTACTTATTATTCTGTAGTCTTCTGCTATTTGTTCTCCGTATAAATTTTTATATAAAGGAATCTGTATCCCCCCTGCTATAATTATTTTTTTGCTTGTATTTACAATCACACCAGGAGTTATGTATATGATGCTCCCTCCACTATTTTCTGATTTTTCTCCAGCAATTATATGTTTCTCACTATTTTTTCCATTTATTTCGGTTTGTATAGCAAGTTTAGAAAATAACTTATTTACATAAGCAATATTATAATGAAATTCATTACCACTTTTTAATTCGTTGTCTCCTTTTGTGTTAAATGTATATAATGTAGAAAAAGAAAATCTAGACTTATTAATTTGCTTGCTTAAATTTAATTTTAATGAATAGTCAAAAGAACCATTACCACTTTGCATTCCATATGGCTTTTTGCCTTTATTAACTCCTTCTTTAGTATTTATAATGAAAATTTTATCACTTTTACCGGTAGGTACGGTTATGCCTAATTCTAATAATGCAGAATATTTATCACCGTTATTTTCTGATTTTAGGCTATATTCAAAAAAAGTTTTTATATCTCCCAGTCCACTATTTTTTATAACTGTTTCCTTCGCCTCCGGCTTGATAAATCTAAAACTTTTCTTACTTATCGGAAATAAAATTTTGATACTGCTTTTTTTACTTATTCCATATCTTAAAGTTAAAGTATTATTAAATATTTCATTTTTTTCGTTTTCAGCGTTCCGTATTTTTTCATTTCCAGAATAAAGCTTATCCTTTGTGAATATTTGAGATTTTAGAGTTATCGCTGTTTTTCCTTTTGGAAATGAATTTGCGTTAGAAGTATTTAAAGCTCCTGGTATTGATAGTTTTGATTTTTTGTTTGCTATTTTTTGATTATCTGTCTTTCCATTTGCCAGCATTGATATGCTTAGTAATCCTATTGCTATAAAAAATTTGTTTCTCATAAAAACCTCCTATTCAAATATATCTTTAGTTAGTTGCACAAAATCTGCAAGCTCTGTTTTACATAAGCTTTTTTTCTCTTATTTTTTTCTACAGCACTCCTCTTTTTTGCCTATTGGCGACTTACTTTTTTATATTAAAAAGCAAATATAGAAAGAAAGGAGCCCCAAGTATTGATATTATAATCCCTACAGGTAGTTCATAAGGTGAAAAAATAATTCGAGCCAATGTGTCTGAAAACACAACTAATAAACCACCTAAAAAAGCAGTCATAGGTATTAAATATTTGTGATTGTTGCCCACAAGCATTCTTCCTATGTGTGGTGCAATGAGACCTACGAACCCGAGAGTTCCTGCTACGCTTACAGCACTTCCTGCCAAACATGAAGCTATTATAATTATAAAAAATTTATACTTTTGGACAGATATTCCCATTGTTTCTGTTAACTCTTCACTAAGTAGAAAAAAGTTTAATTTGGGACTTATAACAAAGGCTATAACTAAACCTAAAAAGCTATATATAAAAAGTAAATTTAAATCAGCCCATCCTTTGCCGGATAAACTACCGATAAGCCAATTATATGTGATACTGAGTTCATCGCTATTT
>CAZDNU010000237.1:0-5805 GCA_964506865.1 uncultured Fusobacteriales bacterium
AAAAATGTTTGACTTTAAATCTCCTAATGAAATATATGATGAATATTTAGGAAAAATAGCATAGGGAAGTTTGTTGCAATTAAATTTGCAATTTTTGTTACAAAGGAGTAGAAATAAAAAATATTGAAATATTGCAAAAATATGATATAATAAAAGGAAATTAGTTTCTAATTGTTATTTTAAAATTAAATTAGCAAAAGAGACTATAAATACTTACTAAAATATGAAAATCAGAGGTGGATAAATGAATATAGGGATATTTACGGATACATTTAAGCCGAATATAAATGGCGTAGTAACATCTATCTTGACAAAAAAAAACGAACTCGAAAAAATGGGACATACAGTTTATATAATTGCACCATATGAACCAGGATATGAAGAAACAGACTTAAATGTAATAAGAATGAAGTCATTCAAACTAATATTTCAACCGGAATATCGCTTAGCGTATCCTCCAAGTCGAAAAGTTATAAAAAAAATATCTAGATTAAATTTGGACATTATACATGCAGAGACACCTTTTTCTCTAGGCTTGATCGCAAAATATATGGCAAAAAAACTTAAATTACCACTGATACATACATACCATACTCTATTTCCAGAGTATGTACATTATTTACGGCTTCCATGTAAGATTACTAGAAAAATGGCAGAAAAGGCAAGTGCTATTTACTGTAATTTTTGCAGTCATGTAATAGCACCATCAAGTGAAGTTCGGAATGAATTAATTCGCTATGGAGTGAAAACTAAAATCACCGTAATACCTACTGGTGTAGATACTGAAAGCTTTTTAGAAAAATTCGAAAAAAATTCGAAAAAAGAATTTCGAAAAAAATACAATATAAAAGAAACAGAAAAAATACTTTTATATGTAGGAAGATTGGGAAAAGAAAAAAATATAGATTTTTTGCTGGAAGTATTACATAAATTGAAACTTGATGGTATAAAAAATTTGAAGTTTTTGCTGGTAGGTGATGGACCTTATAAAGAAAATCTAAACAAAAAGATATGTGAGTATAAATTAGAAGATGAGGTAGTATTTGCAGGGTATGTTGATAGAAGTAAGATAGCAGAGTATTATATTAATGCAAATATATTTATATTTGCTTCGTTGACTGAGACTCAAGGGTTAGTAATATTAGAAGCTATGGCGGCATCAGTACCTACAGTAGCGATAAAGGCTAGTGGAGTAGAAGATATGATACAAAATGAAAAAAATGGATTTTTATGCGGAAATAGTGTAGAAGAATTTTGCACTAAGATAAAATTATTACTAAATAACGAAGAGATGTATACTAAGCTTGCATTAAATGCAAAAATAAGAGCAAATGATTTTAAGCCAAAAAATGTAATAGAAAAAATGGATGAAATATATAAAGAGATAGCAGCCGAAAAGATACAAAGTAGAATGAGAAAGGCGATTCGTTATAAAAAAAGATCCGACAGATTTTTAGGAAAAATAAGAAGGAGGAAAAAAAATCGGTATAGTAAAAAAAATCCACGACTATATGATGACGAGTAAACTTATAAGTCAAAATGATAAAATAGTAATAGCTATTTCCGGTGGACCGGACTCTGTTGCATTGTATTATATTTTAAAAGAATTAAAATATAAATTTAATCTAAAACTTTATTTTGTGCATATCAACCATAAATTACGTGGCAATAATGCTGATGAAGATGAAAAATTTATAAAAATGCTTGCAAAAAAGGAAAACATTGACTTATTTATAAAACAAGAAAATATAAAAGGTTATGCTAAAAGAGAAGGACTAAGCATAGAGGAAGCAGGACGTGAAGTGCGATATAGCTATTTTGAAGAGATAAAAAATAAAGTAAATGCAGATAAAGTTGCATTAGCGCATAACCTAGATGATAATGTGGAAACTTTTATGTTTCGACTAATGCGTGGAACCTCTTTACATGGTCTAAAAGGTATACCAGAAAAGAGAGATTTTTATATTCGACCTTTATTACGGATTTATAAAAAAGAAATTTTGGATTATCTGAAAACGGAAAATATAAGTTATGTAATAGATAGCAGTAATATGGAGACTGTATATACTAGAAACAAGATACGTCATGAGCTTATCCCTGTTATTGAACGTGATTTTAATGTAAACTTCAAAGAAAAAATAGTTAGATTGATTGATGAAATTAAAGATAGTGAAAAATATATAGATCAGTGTTTGGGTAATAAAAATAATAAGACCCTGTATTTAAGTGAAATACAAGGTAAATCAGACTATGTAAAGAAAAAAATGCTGAAAAAGTTTTTAGAGAAAAACAAAGTAGAATATAACGCAAACAAAATAGAGAAGATTATATGCATTATCGGTTTAGGTGGATTTAAAAAAATGGACATGGGGAATTCTCGTGTATTAAAAAAAGATTATGAAAAGGTATATATCGAACTAAAATTGGAGCCAAATGGAATACAAAATAAATCGGAAATACTTGAAATAAATGAAAAAGTATTTTATAATAACTATAAAATAGGATTTCGTATTTTGGACAATGAAGAAAAAATTGAAAAGAATTATAAATACAAAATCTATATAGACTATGACAAACTTATTAATAAAACAAATTTGATAGTGCGAAACAGAAAAAACGGAGATATATTTTATCCGTTGGGAATGAAAGGAAAAAAGAAACTAAAAGATTACTTCATTGATGAAAAAGTTGTAAAAGAAAATAGAGATAGTATACCTATAATATTAGATAATGAGAATATAGTCTGGATAGTAGGCATGAGATCAAGCGAGAAATATAAAGTAGATAAAAGTACAAAAAAAATAGTCTTATTATATGCTGAGGAGGAAAGTTAATGAGTGATAAAAAGAAAAAAAATGAACAAGATGAATTAAATGAAAAGCATAAGAAAAAATCTGAAAATCAAAATAAGGAACAAAAGGAGTCTGAAACTTCGGAAGAAAACAATGATAAAAAAAATCATGAAGAAGAAAAGGGTCAAGATAAAGATAATAAAAAAGAGGACAAGAAAAAAGATGAAGATCCTAGTCTTGATGATTTCAAACTAAGATTTGAAAATGATAATACACCTGGAAAATTAAATATGAAAAATATTCTCTTGCTGATAGCAATAGTGGTAATAGCGTTTATTATATCATCAAAGTATGATAATATGATGCAAGAAAGCGAAGAATTGACTTATACCAATTTTATAGAAAAATTGGAAATGGGTGAAATAGAAAAAGTAGAAGAAAAAGGCGAAAATATATTGGCTTATTCGGCAAAAAATCCTGAAATGCACTATAAGGTGCGAATGATATCAAATAGAATAAGTCATGATGAAAAATTGATGACAAAATTAGAAGAAAAAGGAATACCTATAAAATCAGTAGAACCTGAAAGAGCATCACTGCTTATGCAAATACTTATTTCGTGGTCACCTATATTGATTATATTTGGTATATGGTTTTTGATGTTTCGAAATATGCAAAAAGATAGTGGTGGTGGAGCTACGCAAATATTTAGCATGGGAAAATCAAAGACTAAATCAGGCGAAAATCAAGTGAAAATTACTTTTGATAATGTGGCTGGTGTCGTTGAGGCCAAAGAAGAGTTAAAAGAAGTTGTAGAGTTTTTACGAGAACCAGAAAAATTTCTGAAAATAGGAGCTAGAATACCTAAAGGAGTCCTTTTGCTAGGAAGTCCGGGGACAGGAAAAACTTTGCTGGCAAAAGCTGTGGCAGGAGAGGCCAAAGTTCCTTTCTTTAGTATATCTGGATCAGAATTTGTGGAGATGTTTGTAGGGGTAGGAGCCTCTAGAGTAAGAGATTTGTTTGCAAAGGCAAGAAAAAGCTCTCCGTGTATAGTATTTATAGACGAAATAGATGCAGTGGGAAGAAAAAGAGGAACAGGTCATGGTGGCGGAAACGATGAAAGAGAGCAAACTCTAAATCAGTTGTTAGTAGAAATGGATGGATTTGGCACTGATGAAAACATAATAATTATTGCTGCAACAAATAGACCTGATGTACTAGACAAAGCGTTGCTACGACCAGGTAGATTTGATAGACAAATTGTGGTGGATCCACCTGATATAAATGGAAGAGAAGCGATACTGAAAGTTCACATTAATGGAAAAAAAATGAGTGAAGATGTAGATCTAAAAGTCATAGCCAAAAAGACTCCTGGATTTGTAGGAGCGGATTTATCTAATCTATTGAATGAAGCGGCGATACTAGCTGCAAGACATAATAGACATGAAGTCATAATGGAAGACTTGGAAGAAGCTACTGAAAAGGTAATGATGGGACCTGAAAGACGAAGTAGAATAATGCCTGAAAGAGAAAAAATAAATACAGCTTATCACGAAGTAGGACATGCATTGATAGCTTATCTTTTGCCTGGGAGTGATCCGGTGCACAAAGTCACAATAATACCAAGAGGGATGTCGCTGGGATCGACTTGGCAGTTACCGCAAGAGGATTCATATAGCAAAACAAGAAAAGAGATCCTAAATGAGATAAAAGTCCTGCTGGGAGGTAGAGCTGCAGAAGAGATTAAATTTGATGACTTTACTACTGGCGCTGCAAATGATATACAGCGTGCAACAGATTATGCATACAAGATGGTAACAAATTATGGAATGAGTGATATAATAGGACCTTTGAATTTAGGTAAAATGGATGACGGATCTATAATGGGATATACTAATTATGGACCAGATACTGCAAAGAAAATAGATGAAGAAGTTCATAAGATAGTTAATGAAGGATACAAAGGAGCTAAAAAAATATTAGAAGAAAATCAAGATATATTTGAAGCAATAACTCAAGTTTTATTAGAAAGAGAAACGATAAATGGTGAAGAGATGAAAGCTATTGTAAAGGCAACAAGATTAAGCGAATTAGATGAGGTTGAGTAGATAGATTAGATTTGGAGGATAAAATGGATAAGAATAAAATAGAACAAGCTGTTAGAATGATATTGGAAGCAATAGGTGAAAATCCTGATAGAGAAGGATTGGTGGAAACTCCGAAAAGAGTTGCAAATATGTATGAAGAAATATTTGCTGGTGTGAATACTGATCCGGCAGATGAGATATCAGTATTTTTTACAGAAGAGCATGATGAGATGATACTCGTAAAGGACATACCTCTTTATTCGATGTGTGAGCATCATCTGGTACCTTTCATTGGAAAGGTACATATAGCATACATACCAAAAGATGGAAAAGTAACTGGTCTAAGCAAATTGGCAAGAGTAGTGGATCTAGCATCAAAACGACCACAACTTCAAGAAAGATTAACTACAACAATAGCTAAGACGCTGATGAATAAGCTTAGTGCCCAGGGAGTCCTTGTGGTAGTAGAAGCAGAACATCTGTGCATGAGTATGCGAGGAGTGAAAAAACCGGGAACAAGAACCTTAACTTCAGCTGTACGAGGTATATTTCAAAAGAATCTAGCTACACGTGAAGAAGCCTTTTCTTTAATACGACGATCAGGGATATAAGGAGTGATTAGATGCGACATCTAGGTACAAGCTTTTTAAAAGAAGGCATGGTAGTAGGAAAGAATATATATATAGCTGATGGAAAGATAGTTTTGGGAAAAGGGGTAGAATTAAAACAACAATATATAGATAGACTTCCAGAACAGGGAATTACTGCAATATACATAGAGGATCCGAGAGTGGCCGACATAGAGATAGAAGATGTAATATCAGATGAAATGCGTATGAAAGCAGTAATTGAGTGTAAAAAAATCAATGATTCGCTAGACAAAATATATCAAAGTATAAAGACAAAAAAGACTTTAGAGGATAAGA
>CAZDNU010000238.1:0-2096 GCA_964506865.1 uncultured Fusobacteriales bacterium
ATGATTATAGAACGCCTGATTATTCAGAATTTTCGGGAATGAATGTAATAGATTTTAGAATGCATTGGAATTTTACTAATGCAGGCACGGCTTTTGGAGTAGGCGGAGGAGATGAATATACAAATGATGCAACATGGAATATGACCTATGTAGAGTCGCATGACTATAGTCCGCACGAAATAGCAAATGACCACTATGCAAGAAGTAGCGACGAAGCAACAATGGCTGAAAACTGGACACTTATGTGGACATGGAGAGGAATTCCTACAATATTTTATGGTAATGAAATATTATTTAAAGCAGGTGCACAAATAGATGGTGATCCATACAAACTAGCTTTGGAAGAATCTGGAAGAGCATATTTTGGTGATCATATAGAAGGAAATGTAAGTGCAAGTGATTTTGGAGAATATACAGCAAGTGGAACTGTAGCCGAGACTCTTGATCATCCATTGGCACAGCATCTGATAAGACTAAATAAAATAAGAAGAGCAATACCGGCACTTCAAAAAGGGCAATATTCTACAGAGAATATAGAAGGTAATATGGCATTTAAGAAAAGATTTACTGATGATAGTACAGATAGTTTCGTATTGGTAACAATATCGGGAGACGCAACTTTTAGTGATATACCAAATGGAACATATGTGGATGCTGTAACAGGTGATACAATAGAAGTAGTAAATAATACTTTAACTGCTAACTGTAGTGGTAAAGGAAATGCAAGGATATATGTACTTGAACTACCTGGTAATATGGCACCTGGTAAAATAGGAGAAGAAGGAGAATATCTTAAATAAAATTAAATGTAAACAATAAAAAAGTCGGAATGTATTCCGGCTTTTTTTTGTATAAAAAATATCACAGAATTAAAAAATGTTGCAAAATTCTGTAAGTAATATATAAATTAAAGAGAAAATAAGTAATTATAAAAAAAGTTCCCTCCATAAATTATAAAGGGAACTTTTTTTTATCTAAAGTTTATAAATTGTAATGCAAGGTCCAAATTTTCATCAGATCTCAACATAGACATAACTCCTTGCAAATCATCTTTAGCTTTTCCAGATACTCTTATTTGCTCATCTTGTATTTGACTTTTCACTTTATAAGAGCTATTTTTTATTAAGTCGCTAATTTTTTTCGCATTTTCTTTATCAATGCCTTGTTTAATTGTTGCAACAGAACGTATACTTCCTCCAGAAGCATTTTCAGGCTTAGCATACTCAAATGCTTTTGTAGAAACATCACGTTTGATTGCTGCTTGAGAAAAAATATCTTTTAAAGAATTTAATGCCATTTCAGATTCGGCATTAAAAGTAATGGTGTTGTCTTTTTCATTTAAATCCAGATTGTTCTTTCCACCTTTTAAATCGTAACGACCTTTTATGATTTTTGTACATACATTGACTATGTCTTTTAAAGTTTGCATATCTACTTTTGATACAATATCAAATGAATTTTCTTTCGCCATATAAAAACTCTCCTTTTCTATTAAATTTCAACTTATATAAGTTTACTATAAATTAGCAAAAAAATCAAGTTTCTCAAAACAGTTAGAAGTCATCTGTCAGATCACGGAAATAATACAAAGTGTATTGTTATGGTTAAGAGGGGAATGATTCAAAACTTACCAAAGTAGACAATTCAGCGCTTAAAAATTAATCATTTTTTGAAAATGACTTGCTATATTAATAATGGAAAAATAAATAAATAATAATAAGGAGGAGAAAAATTTGAGTAAGAAATTAATTATGCTTTTGATCTTTATGTTGACACTTGTATTTACAGCATGTGACAATAATGAAAAACAGGTGAAAGTTGGGGAAGGCTTATCGCTAGAAACAACAGATACGGGATTTACAGTGTTAACAGAGACAGAATATAGAGCAGTATCAATAGAGATAATAGGTGATATATCAGAAGAAGAGCTGGACTTAGCTAAAAACTATTTATCAGTAATAGAGAAATTAGAAGAAGGACTGAAAATATCAACCTCTATTTCCGGAGGCACAAAAGATATAATAAGTTTGTCGGTAAATAATTTATCGAAGGACATAGAGGTAAATTTAATAGAATCAATAGTGGATATGGAGGTA
>CAZDNU010000239.1:0-1837 GCA_964506865.1 uncultured Fusobacteriales bacterium
AGACTTGAAAACAAAAGAAAAATCGATAATACTCTAGATGTTATTGCCAAGAAAGTACCAAAAGCTCCCTGGTCAGTATCTGTAAAGACCATTGTAGCTACATGTTTGATCGTTAAAAGAGGAATATTTAAAACACCTGGAATGTATCGGCCCAAAAAAAGATACCCCATAATAATGATGCCCATTGCTCCGATAATTCTTCCGCCCAGGCTTGATTGTAGCAATATCATTACTCCGATAAAGTAAAAGATATAAACATAAGAATCAGTCATATCCGCCCGATACATATTTCCCATAATCTTGTCTACAGAAAACATAATATAAATACAGGCACCAACAGAAAGTATTGTTCCTAATACAACGAATACTTTACCAATTCCTTTATAGGTTGGCAGTTGGAAACAACAAAGCATTAAGAGAGAAATTCCCATATAGATAGCTCTATCATAGAATGCATCTGGTGGATACGTCAGTTTTGTATATAAGATATACCCTACCAAAATTAAAGCTAAAAAAACTACTATATGATTATAATTTTTTTTATTCTTTGTTTCAGATACAGTGTTTTCCATTATCTATCATCTCTCCTTAAATTAGTGAATAATTACAAATTGCAATTTACCTTAAAATTTTGTATTTTAGTTTCCTGGGATAGAAAATTCTTTTTCAGTTTCTTCTACCCCAGGAAACTATCCGCACTTTCTAGTTAATTCATTAAAGTTATTTTGCCTCAGGGGGAATCATATTTTCAGGTATTTCTAAACCCTGTTCTATATAATATTTATAAGCCCCAATATGCCAGGGTGCAGACCCTTTGATAGTAGGCACTTCTTCAAGTGTCAAAGTTTTAAAACCAGCCCATTGCATTGCTGCAAAATCTTGATGTTCCCAGAAATTTTTTACCAAACAATACATAATATCTTCTGGAACCACATCTCTGCATAAAATCATGCTTTCAACTTGAGGAACAGTAATTTCTCCATCTGGCATCCCTTTATATTCCGGTCCCATCTTTGTTGTTGTAAAAAACGGGGATGCTTCAAGAATCTTCTCTACTTCCTCTTCAGTAAAACCTATTATTCTGATTCCACCAGGCATTGTTTCAGACATCTCAACAAAAGATGGATGAGGGAAAGCCCCTGAATTCAAATAAACATCACAATTACCAGCTGCAATCGCTGCTACTGCATCTGAATGCCCCAAATTAACTGGTGTATAGTTTATTCCTAATGCTTCCAATATTGTTCTTCCCTGTAACTCACTTCCAAAACCCTTTCGACCCAGATTAACTCTCTTCCCTTCGAAATCATATACACTTTGAATATCAGACTTCGCCGGTACTGCAAATTGTACTGTAGCATTTGGTCTGGACATCATCGAACGAAGTCCGGTATATGGTTTGCCTTCCCATCTATCTTCACCATAATAGGCAAACCAGGCTTCATAACCATAGGAAGTACAAATATCGCTATCACCATCATTCATAATATCTATCTGTGCTAGTGTTGGGCTAACGATTACAGTTGGTTCTATTCCACAATATTGTTTACCTACGGCTGCTAAGCCACTCGCTTGTAAATTAGTTACCCCTCCTATTGTCGACCCAATAAATATAACTGCTGGCTTCTCTTGGGCAGAAACAACTGAAACTGACAATAAGATTACAAAGATACTGAAGATCAAAAAGTTAATTATTCTTCTTTTCATTACTTTAAATCCTCCAATAATATATTTTTTAAACTAGAAAAATCTTTCAAAAATTCATAAACTGATGTTGTTACTTTAAAAAATAATATTTTGCTCTATATCTTTACCTCCTTTCTTTTTATAAAAATTA
>CAZDNU010000240.1:0-1910 GCA_964506865.1 uncultured Fusobacteriales bacterium
AAAAATGTTTGACTTTAAATCTCCTAATGAAATATATGATGAATATTTAGGAAAAATAGCATAGGGAAGTTTGTTGCAATTAAATTTGCAATTTTTGTAAGGGTAAAGGGGGATAATTTTCTTTATGAATTTGAATCAAACAAAAAAGTAAGTTTACCTAAGTCTGAGGATTTTATATTTTAAATATTAAAATTTTGAATTGTATTAGCAGGAGGTGTGAATAATGAAGATACGTGCTCCTTATGTCAGTGGGAGATTTTATCCGGATAGCAAAGAAGAATTAGATAATATGATAAAAAAGTTGTTGGAAAAGGAAAAATCGAAATTAAAAAAACTTCCAAAAGATTTGGATATAATTGGAGGTATAGTGCCTCATGCAGGATATATGTATTCTGGATACGAAGCAGTACATTTTTTTCATCAAATCCGAGAAAATCAAACGAAGTACGACACAATAGTAATAATCAATCCAAGTCACACTGGGTATGGACCGGAGATTGCTTTGGATGAAAACGAGTACTGGATGAATACCTTTGGAAAAGTAAAAATAGACAATGAATTTTGTGAGGAACTAAAATTTGAAAAATCAGAAATAGCTCATAAGTATGAACATTCCGGTGAAGTAATGTTGCCTTTTTTACAGTATTTCTTGGACTATACATTTGATATAGCGCCTATAAGTTTTAAAATGCAAAATTATGAAAATGCCAAATTGATTGCTAGTGAAATAGATAGGGTTCAACGAAAACTGAATAAAAAGATACTAGTAATTGCATCATCTGATTTTTCTCATTATGTAAGTCCAGATTTAGGCAAACAACTTGATGAAATAGTTGTAGATAGTATATATAAATTTGATTCGAAAAAAATCTATGAAGATATATTAAATTATAATATATCTGTATGCGGATATGGACCGATAATGACTTTGATTGAGTATAGCAAGCTAAAAATTAACGATGCAAAAGTAGATCTACTTCGAAGTGGAAATTCTGGTGATATTATTCCAGCAAATGAAGTTGTGGATTATTACGCTTTTTTATTTTATGGTGAATAATTGATCATTTGGAATAAAATACACTCAAGATTAAGATATTAATAACTCAAACTGAAATTCATAGAGCATATTTATAAAAAAACGTGTTTTAATGAATCACAATTAACCACTATATGATCAAAAAGTAAACAGATATAAAGTTTGCAAAATAATATAATAGTGGAAAAGCTTTATTTTCAAGACTTGAAAAATAAAATGGATTTGAAAAGAACTTGCTATGTTTAGAGTAAGTCTAAATATAGGAGTGATGATGGTGATGAGGAAGATATTATTGTGTATGATGGTTTTTTTGGTGTATCAAGTGTCATATTGCGGGAACCTTTCTTATAGACTAGGTTTTCATAAACAAAGCACACTAAAACTACTTTCTTATAATATGAGAAATAGAATCGAAGATAAAAAATTTGGCGAAGACCTATATCGATCGTTTAAAACAAAAGAAAAAAAGATAAAAAATACTATAAAAGGGATTATAATCCCAAAAATTTTGGAAGATAACATGGATATCGATATAAAGATAGCAAAGGAGTTTCAATTTACTTGTAAATATAAATACGAGTTTTAGAAACGCGTGCGTATACTTAGAAGAGCTGAAATAAAAAGGGAGGAAATATGTCACTAATTGTAACAGCGACAACATCAGAAGGAATAGTTTTGGCTGGAGATAGCCGACAATCTTATATGAATAGACGAGGAATGATTCGAATAGGTAGTGATAGTATATTCAAAGTTTTCAAATTAAATAAGCGAATCGGAATTGGTATGACCGGCTTGGCATTTTTGCCAGAAAACAATGTAAATAAAAGTATCGGTAAATATATAGAAGAATTTGTAAATACTTATGATGTAAGAG
>CAZDNU010000241.1:0-3361 GCA_964506865.1 uncultured Fusobacteriales bacterium
TGGAAATACCACCTGAAATATCAAAAGAAATATGTAATGAGCTTGTAGATTTGAGAATATTTTCCAGAGTAAGTACTGCTGAGTATGACGAATATGCATACCAACCAAATTTAACAATAGATAAGATTAGTATTGGCTTTATATTGGATAAATTTGAAACCAAAGGAGATAATCATATAGTAAGTAATAAAAATATAAAAAAGAAAGAAAATCTATTATTTTTGGAGGACGTGTTAAATCTTTTGATTAAAAATGATTATGATATTTTAATAAAAGATATAAAAGAAAGAGGGAAATAAAATGAAAAAGGGAAAAATAGAAGAAAATCCACATGTTTATTCACAATTTATAGAAGAAGTAGACACTGATTTTTTGGATATTTTTGGGTATATTTTAGAATTAAAAAACGATTACTCAAACGATCAATGTGTTGATGCTTTGTTTAGATACTTAAGATTTTTTAGAGGTTTATTTGATATTTTTGGTTGGCAAAAACTGAGTATAACATCTGGGGTATATGAAGAAAAAATTGCGAAAATAAGAGAAGGTAGAGAGAATTTGAACCAAGAAGAGTACTTTATGATAGATGAGGGAATAGAAAAAATATATAGCTCTATTTTACGAATGAGAATGAAGAGAATATAAATATGAGGGAGGAGAAAAGAAAGAAAATGAAAATATTGATAGTAGAAGATGATTTCACAAGCAGATATGGGTTGCAAGTGATGCTAGAAAAATACGGAGAATGTTATTCTGTGGTAAATGGAGAAGAAGCTATGGAAGTATTTATAGGTGAATTTGAAAAAGGGGAGAGTTTTGATCTTGTGTGTTTGGATATAATGATGCCAAAAATGGATGGGCAGGAAGTTTTGAAAAAAATACGTAAATATGAAAGATTAAATGAAATACATGCATTTGAAGAAAGATCAAAGATACTAATGATCACCGCATTAAACGATTATTCCAATATAAAAGAAGCGTTTTGGGAGATTTGCGATGATTATTTAATAAAGCCAATAGAAGAAAAAGATATAGTAGAAAAGCTAAAAAAACTTCAATTAATATAGTGAAAGGGTAGAAGATGATGCATAAACTAGATATAAATGCTTTATACGTAGAAGATGACAAAGTAACGGAGATAGTTATTTCGGAAATACTGAAAAAAAAGATAGAAAATATTGATATAGCTTTTTCTGGTGAGGAAGCTATCCAAAAGTTTAATAAAAAAAAATATGACATAATAATCACCGATATAAATTTGCCTAAAATAAGCGGAATTGAGTTGGCACAGTATGTAAAATCAAACTCAAATGATATAGAGATAATGGCAATAAGCTCTATAAATGATCAAAAAAAAATTTTGGAAGCGATAAATAGCGGAATAAATTATTTTTTAATAAAGCCAATAAAGGTAGAAGAATTTTATTCAGTACTAGAAAAAATCCATAAAAGATTAGTAGAAAAAAGAGAACTCGAAGACTACAGAGAAAATTTGGAAACATTGGTGCAAGCTAGAACAATACGTTTGAAAGATGCAAATGAAAAATTGCGGGAAGAGATAAGGAATAGAGAAAAAATGGAAGAACAGGCTATTGTTTTGTATAGAGCGATAGAACAAAGTCCGAGCATTATAATATTAACAGATACCACAGGCGTAATAGAGTATGTTAATCTAAAATTTGAAAAAATAATAGGAGAAAAACGAGAAAATATAATAGGTAAAAAATGGTGGCGAGTAATTGAAAATAATAGAACTGAAGATATACTGAAGGTGATAAAAGATAAAAATATATGGGAAGGGGAAGTAGTAAACACTATTGGTGATGAGAAGAAATATTTATATATTTCTGTAGCTCCTGTATACTACTTTAAAGATGATTGTAGCCATTTTGTTATATCAATAGAAAATATAACAGAAAGAAAAGAGATGGAAAAAGAGATAATAAGTGCAAAAGAAAAGGCGGAAGCGGTAAATAAAGCAAAAAGCAGATTTTTGGCAAATATGAGTCATGAAATAAGAACTCCAATGAACGGAGTTATAATGATGTCAGATATATTAATAAATTCAGGTTTAGAAAATCAACAACTAAAAGTAGCTCAATTACTTAAAAATTCTGCAAAATCATTACTAAGAATAATAAATGATATACTTGATTTTTCTAAAATGGAAGCAGGAAAAATGGAACTGGATGAAGGAAATTTCTTGATTTCGGATATTATTCAAGACATCATGGAGATGTTTGAGATATTAGCAAGAAACAAAAACCTGGATATACGTTATCATATAGATAGCGGTATACCAAATGAACTGGTTGGAGATTATAAAAGGCTAAAACAAGTATTGATAAACTTGGTAGGGAATGCATTGAAATTTACTGAAAAAGGTAGAATCAGTCTTGATATAAAAAAGGAAAAAGAAAATCAAGATAAAGTTACGCTAACTTTCATAATCAAGGATACTGGCATAGGAATTTCTGAAAAAAAATTAGAAAATATATTTGAAGACTTTGAGCAAGGAGATAGTTCATATACAAAAAAGTATGAAGGGACAGGTTTAGGTTTGGCTATATCTAAAAGTATTATAAAGTTAATGAAAGGCCATATTGGCGTAAAAAGTCAAGAAGGGGTTGGGAGCGAATTTCACTTTACAGTTTCACTTTACAAAGTAACCAAAACATATGAAGAAAAAAAAGAGTATAAGTTTGATTTTTTGAGAGAACGACTAGTAAACAAAAACTTAAAAATATTAGTAGCTGAGGATAATGAAATCAACCAAGTAGCTATAAGTAGTTTGCTAAAATCAAATTATTGCGAAGTGGATATAGCAAATGATGGTGTAGAAGTAATAGAAAAATGGAAAACAAATAAGTATGATTTGATACTTATGGATATACAGATGCCAAGAATAAATGGAATGGAAGCGACTAAAAAGATAAGAGAAATAGAAACTAAAAGCAACTTAGAAAATATGCCGATAATAGCTCTAACAGCTTATGCTATGCCAGAGGATATAAAAAAATTTTTAAAAGCCGGAGTAGATGATTATATAGTAAAACCCATAAAATTTGAAAAATTATATGGAAAGATAGTAGAAATACTTGAGCTGTAGAAAATAAGCTAGAGATCAAATCTACAAATGAAATATATGATGGATATTTAGGAAAAATAGCATAGGAAAAATTATTGCAATTAAATTTGCAATTTTTGTTTTCAAACCTAATGGAACAAAATGCTTTACTTTTTATATGAAATTTGATATAATACAAATAAAATTCTTCAGGGCAGGGTGTAATTCCCGACCGGCGGTGATAGTCCGCGAGCAATTAGCTGATCTGGTGCAATTCCGGAACCGACAGTAAAG
>CAZDNU010000242.1:0-2578 GCA_964506865.1 uncultured Fusobacteriales bacterium
ATAAATATAGTTTGGAATTGTTCACCAATACTCTTTGTTTAGAAATAAGAAATATATTATGAACTGCAGTAGAATAAGTGAGATTGGTAGAGTCATTGATTCTAAAAACAATTTTATAATTCATACTAAATTGTTTTTGATAATCATCAATATCATTATCATTAAATATATCAAAGGGTATGTCAACATTATAAGTATTATTATCTATGTCACACTTAATAGGTTCTTCAGGATATGAAAACTTCATAATTTCACTTTCAATATTGTTATTACATTTCTCAATAAGAACTCCTTCAACCCAATAAGAAAATGAATCAATCTTGTCTAATTGCTTTGGATTTTTAAGTGTAGCTGAAAAAACAATAGGAATATCACTCTCTTCGTTGACAAATAGCTTGTCACCTCGACTAGGTGAAATTATTCCAAGATCTAAATCAATATCTTCAATTAATGATAAGAAAATATTATCAGAGGTAGTTTTAACTCTCCACTTACCTTCTCTTGGATTAATAAAATTAAAAACACTATACCATTCTCTTTGATCAGAAAAATACAGATTTTTATCATCATGTATTTCTAAATTGTCAGGTCCAAACACTTCAACATGGTTATTCTGACCTACAGAGATTATAGAAATCTTTTTTGTGATAGGTGATATCTCAAAATCATTTTTATCAAATTCTCTAAAAAAACATGATTTTGTTTCAGAAAATATATCTGTAAAAACAGAAACCAAATCACTCGCTTCCTTAATCTTAAAAAATCCTCCCTGGCTATTTATTTGTTTCGAGTATTCAGCAATTTCTTGTAAGAAAAAACTATGATCATATGTTTCGATAACAGTATCGCCAACCTTTGTTTCATTATTCTCAAAACAAACAGTATATACAGATATGTTATTGTCAATGGTATTTTTAGCTTCATGCACTACTTCACTTTTTAAAACCGTAGTCATTTCATTGAAATCCTTGTATCTACTAGGTGTTAAATAAGAATGGGTTGGAGCACCATCCGTAAAAAATACAACATATTTGTCATAAACTTCATCTAATGAATTCATGGTAAGTAAGGCCCTATCAAAGATACCTCGCATATAGGTTAAACCTTCTGATTTAGACGCTGCTTCCAAATTATCTATAATAGAATTTCTATTTTTAATATTCCCTATTTTTTGCATTGGAACAATCTCATCATATCTTATAAATTCAGGATTTGTTTCCAATGAATAGTTAATATCTTTAGGAATACCATTTTCATCAGTTTCCATTTCCGAATAGAATATTGATACTCCAACTTGATCGTCTTCATCTAAAAGACTTACAAGAATCCTTGCTGCTGCAACTCTTAAGTCAAAAGGATCTGTTCCTTTAAAGGAGAATACTTCTTTAGCAGATTTATAATAAGATGAACCTCTTGGCAAATAAAAATCGTGGTTACTTCCAGAACAGTCTATAACGATATAATAAGCGTTGCTGTTATTTTTAGTAACGGAATTGACATTAACAAAAAATACAAATATCAAGCTTACACTTACTAAAAAAGTTAAAAAAAACTTTATAACTCTCAGCATATTATCATAACCATCCTATTTAGATTGTAAATATGTATAACGCCTATATGAATCCTATCTACCACTGTTTAGATAAAGCTTTCTTTTCCTGTAAACTTATACTACAATAATTTTTTTAGTTGTCAACGGGTAGTATGAATATTTTTTAGCCAGGTCAGGTTAGGTCGTTACATTCTGGCTTGAGTCTACTACCGTGAGTTTACTACGCTAAAAACAACTTTTCTGATTTCATCAGACTTTTATCCCATTTTTTGTATAGACTAAAAATGTAATTGATTGGTATCTATTATTGACAACCGTAAGTTGCTATAGTATAAACTAACTATGGCAACATTACGAAAACAAAAAGTGGGACAGTATGTATATTGGCAGATCGTTGAATCCAAACGGGTCAATGGAAAACCCAGACCGGTGGTTGTTGCCCATTTGGGTACTGCTGAAAAATTGCTGTATAGACTAACCCAGGGACCTGTGCAAAAAGAAATTCAATCGCGTTCCCATGGAGCTGTACAATTATTATGGAAAGCAGCACAAAAGTTGGAACTTCCTTCCTTGTTTTCTACTGCCTTTTCCTCTCAAATGAGGAACGATGTGTCTGTCGGAACTACCTTACTTCTGGCCTCCATACATCGAGCACTGCAACCAGGAAGCAAACGTAGTTTTTCTTCGTGGGCAGAGCAAACAACGCTTCCACAGCTGGCACATTTCAATGCAAATGCTTTGAATAGTCAGCACTTCTGGGATCAAATGGATACCGTGACAGAAGAACAATTACTTCAGGTGCAAAGTACCATCACACAGACACTATTTCAACAAGGGTGGGTATCCTCCAAACTCTTGTTTTACGATTTGACTAACTTCTTTACCTTTATTGACACCGCCAATACTTCTTCTACTCTTGCCCAAAGAGGACATAATAAACAAAAGCGTCATGATTTGCGTCAATTTGGATTGGCACAAGCGACTACGAAAGAATATTTATTGCCCATACTATCGGAAGTATATGAA
>CAZDNU010000243.1:0-1702 GCA_964506865.1 uncultured Fusobacteriales bacterium
GCTACACTCTCGGTATTCGGTCGTCACTAAGGTTTAGTGGGGAATGAAGCACTCCCACTAAACCCAAGTTCGACTTTATTTTTCCAATATTATCCCAGAATAATAATTTATAAGTTTTGCCATTTCATTATTAACATCTGCTTCAGTCTTCAGTTCACCAGATCTTATTTTTTCAGATAATAAATCAAAAATTATATCCTTTTTTTTTGCAATATCTGCCTCATTAATACCTTTTATTTCTAGATTAATTTATCTCTCCCCCTTTACATTATAAGATAATGTTTTTTTAATCTTATTTCTCATATACCTATGACTTTTTATATGTTATTGTATTTTTTCATTTAATATTTTCAGAAAATTATTTATTTCCTTAGATTCTGGTTCTATTTTCATAGCTTCTTCGCAATCATATATTGCACTCATTATGTCACCCATTTGATGATATATCTTTGCTCTACCGTACCAAGTTTTTGCATTAAACGGATCTGATTCCAAAGACAAATTAAAGTCAGATATAGCATTCTCGTAGTCTTTTTTTATTCCCTTTAGCATACCACGATAATAATATGCTTTGGAATTTTTACTATCAAATTTTAATACTTGCGTGAAATCATCCATAGCTTCCTCATAACGCGATTCAACAAAATAAGCCATCCCTCTATGTATCAATACTATACTTTGTATCATCTCTTTAGGATTCATATTTAGTATTTGCGTATAAGTATCAATAGCTGTTTTAAATTTTCTCGAATTATGAGCACTTAGTGCATCCAATAATAATTTTTCCATTTTTTCCTTTTCGTTTTTTGCTTTCTTTTGTTCTGGTTTTATTTTTTTTGGATTTACCAATATATTATCAATATCACTTTCTACTATTTTACTTTCAAATTTTTTCTCAACATTTTTTTCTATCTCTTCTAAAAAAATTTGCCTACGTTTTTTCGCTTCAATGTTTAAAAATTTTTGCATATCACGTATTTCTTGAAATATAATATCTGACAAAGTCAATGTTGCATTTAACGCTGCCATTTTTCGTTTAATAGTTTCATTCAAAATGTTGTCTTCGGCTTTGTACACAATCTCATGCTCTACTTCTGCCCACGCATCTTGCAATAAAGTTCGTATCTGTATCTCACATACCATTTCTCTTTCGATTCCATATTTCACTAGTATATCTAAGGGTATCTTTACCATAAAATGTATTGAATTATATCCAAATTCTTTAAAAGATTGCGTATCACCTTTATATTCTTCTTCGATTATTGTATAATTTTTTTTCAATACTTCCTCTACTTCTTTTATATCTTCCAAAAAAAAGCATATTACACGCATTGCCAAAATATCATCAATTTCTATATCCTGTTTTGATTTACTTTCTCGATACTTTTTTATATATTTTTTATAATAGCTTTCAAAAGATTTTACTCTAAATTTTAAATTATAATGAAGAAAAGCTGAATTAAGATCTTTTCGCATTTTTTTTGAAAAATCATCTAATAAATCATTATATATTTGTTGCATATTTATATATTCTCTTTCAAAAACTGTCTTATCAGGTATTTTTATTGTCATGCTTCACCTCCTGTTTCCACTTTTGCATATTCTTCTATATCTATTTTATGCGCCTTTTTCAATTTTTCCCCTAGAAATAATTTGCCTATTTTCACAAATTTTTCTGGAGCATCACTCACATAAAATTCAG
>CAZDNU010000244.1:0-2705 GCA_964506865.1 uncultured Fusobacteriales bacterium
AGCCACAGCCACAGCAGCAGCATTATTTGGAATAAATTGCAAGGTATTCATGGGCACTGAAGATATAAAAAGACAAGCTATGAATGTTGAACGAATGAAAATATTGGGTGCAGAGGTAATACCTGTAGCATCTGGTACAGGGACACTAAAAGATGCAGTAGATGGAGCTTTGGGTTATTATGTAGAAAATCCAAATGCATATTATCTTTTGGGATCGGCAGTAGGACCGTATCCTTATCCGGGGATGGTCCGGTATTTTCAATCAATAATAGGGGACGAAGCAAAAAAACAAATATTAGAAGTAGAAAAGAAGCTTCCGGATAATATATTTGCTTGTATAGGTGGAGGCTCAAATGCAATTGGATTATTTTCAGGATTTTTGGATGATGAGGATGTGAAAATATATGCAGCAGAAGGTGGTGGAGAAGGCCTGATACTTGGGAAAACAGCGGCAACATTAAATTTGGGGAAACCAATAGTATTTCAGGGAACTTATTCATACTGTCTAAGTGACGAAAATAATGAGCCGATTGAAGCGTATTCGATATCGGCCGGCTTGGATTACCCTGGTATAGGGCCTGAGCATTCCCATCTAAAAGACAGCAAAAGAGTAGAGTATATGCCGATTACAGATCAAGAAGCAGTAGATGCTTATAAGCTGTTGGCGAGGCAAGAAGGTATAATTCCTGCAATCGAATCAGCGCACGCAATTGCACTAGCTCTAAAGGTGTTGAAAGATAAAAAATATGAAATAAGTATAATAAACTTATCTGGTAGAGGCGATAAGGATGTTGGGAGATTTTAAAGGAAATTAATGTTAGAAGTAATGGAATTAGAGATAAACTCTAATATTCATTGCTTCTTTTTTTATTATATAGTAATTTAAGCAAAACTAATGTATTTCTAAGGATATTTTTAGGAAAATCTTAATAATATGAAGTAGAATTTTTATAACAGAAAAAGAAATAAATTGTAATAAAAAGAGGTGAAAGCAATGATGATAAAAATTTGGTATATATTTTCAATCTTTGTAGGTGTATTTATACTACGAAAAGAAAAAGTTCTAGTAGAAAATGAAACGACACTATTTTTCCTATCAATTTTAGGTCTACTTTTTATTATTTTGGGAGCATATTTCAAGTTAATAAATCTACCTTTTGCAAACAAGAGATTTAAGACAAAATCGAGATATTTTTTTAGTAGTTTTTATATTTTTGGTTTAGCAATTGCATCAGGAAGAATAATATTTTCAGTATTTTTTGCAGTAGTTTTCACACTTTGTTTTTATTTGAAAAATGGTATTGTGGAGAAGACAGAAAGTGAAGAAAAAAAGGTCCAAATTACTGGAAATATGACAAATGCGTTATTTGAAGTAGTGGTGGTATTCATGGTATACATGTTGCTTGGAATTACAAATTTTTTTAAAGGCTGATCATAGAATTGATAAAACAAGATCAGCCTTTATGGATTATTATTTTATTTTTTCAAGTAACTTATCTAAATTCTTATCAATTTTCTTATTCAAGCTTGAATGAATGTCTTTATTTTTTTTCAAAGTTCTAATAGTACTTAATTCAAGCATGTTCAATTTATTAAGTATAGGCTTAAGTTCAGAATCTAAGGTATTTTGAATATCATCTTCAATTGGATCCACTCTTTTTTGAAGTCCTGTTTTTAATTTTGATTTTTTCACATCTATTTTTTTATTTAGATGCATTTTCATTTCAGTTTTTAATAATGAATTTAGATTACTGTCAATATTCAAATCAAAATCATTGGGTTTGTTTTTTATAACGAAATCAAAATCAATAAAATCAGTTTTTTCTGCTATTGATTTTGCGATGTCATAAAAGATAGGATTATAGTTTTTAGAATCTTTCATTTTAAAAGAAATATTAGCAAGTTTGATATTTGATAATAAATCAATGTTTTGGTTTACTCCACTTAATTTAGCCTGCAAGTTCAGATTAGAATCTAAAATTTTTATAGGTAGGAAATCCAATCTATTTAGAGGCAGTTCTTTTAAAGTTACATTAGAAGCAGATAAGTTTACATTTTCTACAAAACTCTGTCCTGTGTAGTCAAAATCACCGACTAAAGATATATTTGCAGAATCTTTCTTTATAGAATTTAGATTAAATTTTATGGGAAGTCCAGTTAATTTTTGGTCTGAAGATACGTCCAGTATTCTACCGGATAACTTATACGGGCCTATGTTTGTAAGAATGCTGGCATCTTTGATCCATAAATCAGGGTATCTGGCATATTTATTGTTCGGATCAATACGTTTTTCTTTATTTCGTGTATTTTCGCTTCCCAAATTACGAATATCTTCTAAACTTTCCATTAATAACAATGAATACTCTGAAAATTTGTCTCCTAAAAGAAGCAGCCCTATGTTTTGGATAGCGGCTTCTGGAGAGGCATAGCTATTTTCTATTTTTTTATAGTCGTTCTCTAAAGAAGCCTTTAGGCTAGAGCGCAAATTTTTAATATTTTCAATATCTGTTTTTAAGATTTTTTTATCTTTTTTTATATCTTGAATCAATGTTTGGTAGCTTTCAAATAGTTGAATATATTTTCCGCTTAGTTCCAATGTTGTTTTTTTATTTTTTTGTAAAGTATTGAATTTAGAATTCAAATTTTTTAACCTTGACTCATAAGCTTGTGAATTTAGCTTTTCATTCCAAAATTCAAGTTTTATT
>CAZDNU010000245.1:0-3588 GCA_964506865.1 uncultured Fusobacteriales bacterium
CGCCCCTACAGGTGGAATAAAAATTCATTGGGGATTTTAGAGAAATTATGTCTGGTGTTACGGCACCAGGCATTTTGTACGTTATATAATCTTGTACTATAGCAAAATAAAAATTAGTTTGAAAATATTAGAAAAACTTGAAATAAATTTGAAAATTTAGATTGTTTTATTGAAAAAATATGATATAATGTAATTTGAGTTAAGATAAAAAAATATAGGAGTGAATTAATTAGATGATAACAGTAAGTAATTTGAAAATGAGCTTTTCGGGACAAAAATTATTTGACGATGTAAATATAAAATTTACCTCAGGAAATTGCTATGGTCTTATAGGAGCTAATGGAGCAGGGAAATCTCCTTTCTTGAAAATACTATCAGGCGAGCTTGAGTCAAGTGGTGGAGATATAACAACTGATAAAAATAAACGAATGGCTGTCCTAAAACAGGATCACTTTGCACACGAAGATGATAAAGTATTGGATACAGTGCTAATGGGACATAAGAAATTGTGGGATATTATGGTAGAGAAAAATGCAATATATACTAAAGAAAATTTCACTGATGAAGAAGGAATGCGCGCTGCCGAATTAGAAGGCGAGTTTGCTGAGTTAGATGGTTGGGAAGCTGAAACGGAAGCTGAAACTATGCTTACGCAGCTGGGAATAAAGGCAGAACTTCATGATAAATATATGAAAGAATTAACTGAACCAGAAAAAGTAAAAGTGTTGTTAGCACAAGCAATATTTGGAAAACCTGACATTTTACTACTAGATGAGCCTACAAATGGTTTGGATATAAAAGCAGTATCATGGTTGGAAAACTTCTTGATTGATTTAGAAGACACTACAGTAATTGTCGTATCACATGATAGACATTTTTTAAATAAAGTATGTACGCATATAGCTGATATAGACTATGGAAATATCAAAATGTATGTTGGAAACTATGATTTCTGGTATGAATCAAATGAATTGATGCAACGGTTGATATCATCAAAAAATAAACGAATAGAGCAAAAACGAGAAGAATTAAAAGAATTTATAGCACGATTTAGTGCAAATGCATCAAAATCAAAGCAAGCAACTTCTAGAAAAAAATTACTTGAAAAACTTCAATTAGAAGATATGCAGGTTTCAAATAGAAAGTATCCATTTGTCGATTTTAAAATGGAAAGAGAAATAGGAAATAACTTGTTGACTGTTGAAAATTTATCAAAAACAATTGATGGAGTAAAGGTTTTGGATAATATAACTTTCACACTTACTCCAGAAGACAAAGTAGCTCTTATAGCTCAAAATGACATTGTAAAAACTACATTGTTAGCTATTTTGGCAGGGGAAATGCAAGCAGATAGCGGAAGCTATAAATGGGGCGTAACAACTAAGCAAGCTTACATGCCAAAAGATAATACTGAGTACTTTGAAAATTGTGATTTAAGTTTAGTGGAATGGTTGCGACAGTATTCTCCTGATCCTCATGAGTCATTTATTCGGGGGTTTTTAGGAAGAATGCTATTTTCCGGTGAAGATGCTATGAAAATAGCAAAAGTATTGTCTGGTGGAGAAAAAGTCAGATGTATGTTGTCGAAAGTGATGTTGGAAAATGCAAATGTATTACTTTTTGATAATCCAACAAATCACTTGGACCTAGAATCAATCACATCATTAAACAAAGCATTGACTAAATTTAAGGGCAGCATAATATTTACAGCACATGATCATGAATTTATTCAGACTATTGCTAATAGGATAATAGAAATAACACCAAATGGAATTGTAGATAAAGCAATGACATATGATGAATACTTAGAAGATGAAACAGTTCAAGAGCGTTTATCAAAAATGTATGATTAAGCTAAATGAACTAAGGCTGGGATTGTATAATATTATAGTGAAAAGTAACATTTTAATTTAATATTAGTTGACTATAAAGTTAAATTTACAATTTCTTGTAAGTTTAAAGTTTATTTATTATTGAAAAAAAGAGAATTCTATGATACAATTGGGAATGTTTTGCGTATAAGGAGGGGATTATAGTCAAAAATAACATATTTTGGGGATTTGAAAACTATATTATTTTTACAAATCATTATTTTAAAATATGGACTCAAACCTATAGAGATGATACATATAAATACTCCCTCAAACTAATAATTAAGAATAGCGAAATAGAGATAATACAAAATGTAAGAAAAAGAAAGTTACAAGGTTTTTTTTCGAAAGTTTTTAAATTAAGAATGCGAGGAACTCTTGTAGGAGATACAATGATATTTGACAAAGAGCTCAAGAATAATACTTGGATATACTTGAATGCAGAAGATGTAATAGTATGTGAGTATGAAATCGGACGAAATAAAAACCTTATACTTAGATTAAAATAAGGAGCTGGTTTTACTATATGTTTATAAAAAGAGATGAGATGATAAGTCAGCTGAAGTTGATACCATTGAAAAATCTAGAAGATGGAACTTACCCTGACTTTGAATTACTAGTGTATGCAATAATGATGAGAAGAGCGGATTTATTTGAAAAAATACTAAATAAAAATAATGAAGATATTGATTACTACCGAGTACTTGATTTTAGTAAAGAGACAAAATCATTTACACTTCTTCATTTGGCAGTCATTGAAGGGTATTATGAGGCAAGTAAGCTTTTGGTAGAATCTAAAAAAATTGATCTTGATGTATCAACTAAGCAAGGGGTAACACCATTGATGATTGCGTGCAAAAAAGGATACTTTGACTTGGTAAAATTATTGATAGAAAACGGGGCAAAGGTAAATAATTCTTCAAAAACTAGAAATACCCCACTTATGTTTGCTGCTGCCACGAATTCAGAAGCAAACCGAAATATAGTGGAGTACTTAATAGAAAATGGAGCGGACTTAGAAGCTAAAAATAAAAAAGGTAATACGGCACTTATGAGTGCGGCACTTCGAAGTCCAGAAATATCTAAGCTTTTGATCAAATATGGTGCTGACCCTAATATGGAAAATAATTCGGGGAAAAAACCTATGGATTACTTTCAAAATTCAGATGAAATAATGGCATCTAAGGAAGCCTAGCTTATGAAATATATAGGAGCACATGTAAGTGCTGCTGGTGGTGTAGAAAATGCGCCAATTAATGCTAATAATATTGGAGCAAAAGCATTTGCATTATTTACAAAAAATCAAAGAAGGTGGACAGCTAAAGCTCTTACAAGCAAATCAATTGAAAAGTTTCACGATAATCTGGGAAAATATGATTTAAATAAAAAATATATACTACCGCATGACAGTTATTTGATAAATTTAGGAAATCCCGAAAAAGAAAAACGAGAGAAATCTGTAAATGCATTTATTGAAGAGCTTAAAAGGTGTGAAGCATTAGGTTTACTATACTTAAACACTCACCCTGGTAGTCATTTGCGAAAAATAAGCGAAGAAAAGTGTATGGATTATATAGCTGAATCAATAAATTATGCTATTGAAAATACAAAGGAAATTATTGTCGTGCTGGAAAATACAGCGGGTCAGGGGTCAAATATTTGATATAAATTTGAACAACTTGCATATATTATAAATAAAATAGAGAAAAAAAATAGA
>CAZDNU010000246.1:0-1648 GCA_964506865.1 uncultured Fusobacteriales bacterium
AACTTCTTCAATTTTTCCATTTTCTACAATTTCTATATTTGCCACATCAATATCATAAAGCATAGCATAGTTATATGTAGAAATATAATATCCAAAAGACCAGCTTGAGCATGATCCAATCTGCTCCTGTGAACTTACCGGCGGAAAATATTTACTATTGCTGTGGTCTAAAGTTTTCGGATATTCGGCTCGTTTATTAGCAACAGGTTTTGTATCTCTATATACAAAATTGTCATCATTTAAAAGTTGATTTACTTCATTTCGTTTATTATTATCATTTATAGTTTCAAGTGCAGAAAAATCATTACTACGCTTAACTAATTCATTGGATTTACTCACTGTTCCAAAAGTAATTTCATCACTCATAAAATATGATTCATTCCCATCTTCTGTAAATATATCAATTGCAGCACCTGTTATATTTTCTGTAGCCAACCATGAATTCTCTACTTGATCATATCTAGTATAATAATTTATGTTTTCATAAGTAGGAGCTGCTGTCAAACTATACTCATCGTATAATTCTATTTGAAAGTTCTTAACTTCTATGTTTCTATTTCGCTTAGCATTATCAACAATTTTCATATATATTTTTTCATTTTCCAAAGGTAATAAGTCCGAAATATCAAAAACCATTTTATTATTAGGATACTCTGAATAATAATCCCCTTTGCTAGTAAATGGATCATATAAAAAGTCAATCTCTTTACTTGGACTTTCTAAGCTATCACTATATTTTCCAAAGTAAATATTTACTCCAGCTCTCCACATTCCCTTTAATTCAAATACTGCCAATGCTTTTTCCTGTCCTTCCTCTTTCACTGTATCTTTTAGTAACACAACTCGTGATTTTGATTTTTTAAGTGCATCATAAGTGATCCAGAAGGCTCCATCTGCTTCATTTTCCCAGCCACCTTTTCCCCAAGAATTTACTATTTTAAATGCGCCCTTATCAATATCTATATTTTCCTTCTTTGTATAATAAGTATCTCGTCCTTCCAGCATCCATAATTCACTATTATTTCCCACATCTTCCGCTGATAAAGTAAATCTGCTTTTTAATATATCATTAAAATACAACTCAAGAGTCTGATTTGATACCATAAATTTAGGTGCATCTATATATACTCCATACGAATCAAACTGAAGTTGACTTGCCGGAATTTCCTGTCCACCTACTTTAAGCTTTACATCTAGAGAAGAAATAAGTTCCCAGTCATATGCCTTATAGTGCAGTCTTATATTTTCATCTTCTAATTTTGGATCTACATTTACCGGTAATGATTTTATATGTCCATCTTTCCACACTCTAAGATATGTATTCCCTTGACTTTTTGGGATTAATGTAACTGTTCTACCGTTCAAGCTTGCAGTAACTATCTGTTCGTTACTTACTTCAATACTACTTGGAGTTGTTGAAATTAAAATTTCTGCTGTTTTATTTTCAAGGATACTCACTTCATCTACTTTTAAGTCATTTTCGGCAAAAGTTAATTCTTCTACCGTAGCCATAGGTTTTTTATAATATTTCTTTTCATCGCCTGCAATGTACCAATACTCATTTGCAGCTTTCAAATACATTTCATGTGAAATATTTGGATAGGATATATCTTGATCATTTGGAATCACACCAAATAATAGCGGATAA
>CAZDNU010000247.1:0-3489 GCA_964506865.1 uncultured Fusobacteriales bacterium
TAGGCATACCTATATTAAACCGAAATTATAAGAAGACTTTTTTATTCTTGGAATCAGACAATGAGCTTGTACTATCTGACAAGACCAAAAATGAGATTGTAACTCTATCTACTCAAGCTAGTTTTGCTTTTGAAAATGCATGGTTTTTTGATGAGTTGCAAAATAAAACCAGTGAGCTTAAAAATTCTTTGGAAAAATTACGTTCTATTGAAAATATCGTTTCCATTATCTATACAGAGCGTAATCCAAATTTTGCAGTAGAACATATATTGCAATTTATACTAAACGAAGATATTTTGTGCTATAACGCTGCTATATACATAGAATATCAACCTGAAGAAAAATCTTTTTATAAAACTATAGAAATAGAGAAAAATAATTTATCTGAATATAGTGAGAGATTGGATGATTATACTTCGAGTTTCCTTTATAGTGCGTGTATAAGTAATAAAAAATATATTAATTCTGAAAAAAATCTTTTTAATAAGAAGTGCAAGTTTTATGATTATTTCCCATTAGTTTTTCAAAATCATATCTTTGGTGTGATTGCTTTATGCAAAAATAAAAAAGTTGATGAAAACATCGTAAATAAAAGTATCGTGTTACAAATTTTTATAAAAAATCTTGCTATATATATGGAAAATGTAATATTGAATTTTGCAAATATGAAGTCAGAAAAGTTAAAAACAATGATAGATTTATCAAAAGCTATCATACATGAATTAAGAACTCCTATAGCTTCCATACGTGGTTTTGCATCTATGACGATAAATAAATTAATACATAGTAATCAAGTGCTAGATAATGAGATTAAATTTAAAGTAAATTCGTATATGGAGACGGTAATAAAGGAAACAACTAGAATCGATAAGCTTGCAAAAGAACTTATAGAGTACGCAGGAATAAATGATGCCAAGATAAATTATGAGTCTATTAACTTAAACGAATTTTTGGAAGAAATTTTAGAAAATCTCAAAGAGGAGCTTGAAATCAATCAAGTAAAAGTTGAAAATAATATTAATTCTTCTACGAATATAAGAGCAGATAAAGACAAGTTGTTGAAAGTATTTGAAAATCTAATAAAAAATTCTATAGAAGCTGTAGATATAAACAAAGAATATCGATATATACGATTTACACATAAACTTTCAAACAATAAAAACATAATACGTATGGAAGATAATGGAATCGGTATTCCTTCAAAAATATTATCTACTATATTCGAACCGCTAGTAAGCAGTAAGATACAAGGGACTGGCCTTGGTCTGGCTCTATCCAAAAGTATCATTGAAAAACATAATGGTAAAATTGATATCTACTCTGAAGAAGACCACGGAACCACTGTAGGAATACAATTGTAAGCCAGGGGGGCCAAGACCCCCTGTGTTTTTAATTATTTCGTCTATTATGAGTTTCCATCTCTATTGCATTAAATGGACATTTCTCTGCACATATACCACAACCTACACATTTATCCGCTATTACGTGATGTTTTTTCTTTACTTCACCTTCTATAGCATCAAATGGGCAAGCTTTTTTACAAATAGTACACGCCTTGCACAACTCTTCGTCTATTACTGCTTTTTTCTCCTCTTTTATGTCATTATATATAGCATTTGTAGGGCATTTCAGCTCACATATACCACAATTAATACATTTTTCAGGATCTATTACTGCCAAATTATTTTTTACTTCTATTGCAGATACAGGACAGTTCTTGGCACATATACCACAAGCTATACAAGATATAGTACAAAGTTTTCTAGCGGTTGCTCCTTTGTCTTTTGACGAACACAAAACAGTTACTTTATTTTTTTCTGGTAGCAGTTTTATGATGCTTTTAGGACAAGTCTTTATACATTTCCCACACCCAGTACACTTTTCTTCATTTACTTTGGCAATACCCTTGTCTGTAATCTCTATGGCATCAAACGGACAAACTTCTGCGCAATCTCCATATCCCATACAAGCATATTCGCATGCTTTGTCTCCTGCAAAATACAAAATTGCACTTGCGCATGTTTTTAATTCTACATCAAAGTCATATTTTTTTTGAGAATGCATATTTGAACCTTGACAAAGTATTCTTGCTACTTTTTTTTCTGACTCTTCTGAATTTAGTCCCATTATATCTGATATTTTTTTTACCACTTCAGCTCCACCTGGTGCACATAAATTTGTAACGGCTTCTCCATTTGCTACTGCCTCTGCATAAGCACTACAGCCAGGATAACCACAAGCACCACAATTTATTCCTGGTAAACTCTCCAGTACTTTTTCTATTTTAGGATCAAGCTTTATTTCAAATTTTTTAGCTGCAATTGCCAAAAATATCCCTAAAAACAAACCTAATCCACCAAGAATCAGGATTGGCAACATTATTTCCATTATACATCAATCCTTCCGTATTATATTTTCATTCCACTAAAGCCCATAAATGCCATTGCCAGTATACCTGCTGTGATAAATACTATAGCTACTCCTCTAAATGCTTTTGGTATTTCTGAGTATTCCAAACGTTCCCTTATACCTGCCATAAGAAGTAATGCTATTGTAAATCCTACTGCTGCTGCAAAGCCATTTACCGTTGCTTCAATAAAGCTATATTCTTTTTGTACATTTAATATCGCAACACCTAGTACAGCACAGTTAGTTGTAATCAATGGTAAAAATACTCCCAAAGCCTTATATAAATTTGGACTTGTTTTTTGTATAAACATCTCTACAAATTGTACCAGGGAAGCTATAACTAGTATAAATGCTATAGTATTTAAATATTTCAAATTAAAAGGCACTAATAATTGATGATATATAATCCATGTCACAGCCGAAGCCAATGTCATCACAAAACTTACTGCCATTCCCATTCCCAATGCTGAGTCAATTTTTTTGGATACACCCATAAATGGGCAAATTCCTAAAAATTGAGAAAATACAAAGTTATTTATAAAAATCGAAAGTATAATTATCTCAAATAATTTTCCTAAATCCAAACAAAACACCTCCTATTATCTATTATTTTCCCTTTTCTCTTTTACTTTATTTATCAAAGCCATCAATAGTCCTAGAGTTATAAACGCACCTGGCGGCAAAATAAATATTATCGCAGGCTTAAACATTTCGGGCATAATTTGCATGCCAAATATTGTCCCAACTCCAAATATCTCTCTTGAAGCTCCCAACAAAATCAAAGACAAAGTAAATCCTATACCTATACCCAGTGCATCGAGAAAAGACAAAAATACACTATTTTTAGATGCATACGCTTCTGCTCTACCCAAAATTATACAATTTACAACTATAAGCGGGATAAACAATCCAAGTACTTCATATATATCATAAAAAAATGCATTCATAAGTTTCTCTACTATAGTCACTAGAGTCGCTATGATCATTATATATGCAGGTATCCTTATCTTATCAGGTATTATTTTTTTCATCATAGATACCAATACATTTGAGCACATGAGAACTGCCATTGTAGCCAGT
>CAZDNU010000248.1:0-1979 GCA_964506865.1 uncultured Fusobacteriales bacterium
TTCAACTTTATTATTTTGCTTCCATATGATTTTTTTTCTAAATCTAACCGAGAATTTAGAACTTTGTGATAGTTAAACAAAAAAAGCCTGCAAAATAATAATATTTTACAAGCTTTTTAAATTAGATTATATGCGTTTAGATTTTTTTCTTTATAAGTTTAACTAATGCTGAATTTGCTAATGATTAAATATAAGGCTTACTTTTGTACCTTCTTTCAAATTACTTTCAATAAAAATAGTGCCTTTATTCATCAAGACATACTCTTTTACTATATTCAAGCCCAAACCGGTTCCTTTTTCATTTTGAGTCCCTGAAGTAGATTTATTGACTGTAGCAGTAAGTAATTTATCGATTTTATTTTTTTCTATGCCTATTCCGTTATCTATTATTTCTATTGAAGTCGTTTGATTTTTTTCATATACGTTTATTTTAATAGTTCCAGATTGGTATGAGTATTTTATAGCATTTGATATCAAATTTCTAAAAATTATCTCCAAACTATATGCATTTCCAAGCAAAAAGATATTTTCAGGACAATTTATATCAACTTTAATATCCTTTTCTCCCAATACTATAGCAAAAGATTTTAAAATTTTCTCAAATATATTATATACATTTACTTTGGTGAATTGCAATTCTTTTTTTTCGATATTGAGTTTTGACCATTCAAGTAAATTTAAGGTCATTTCCAAGAGATCATTTGCTGATTGATGTATTATTTCTATATACTCTTTTATTTTATTATCGTCCATATCTTCATAATTTTCTTGTAAAAGATTAGAAAAATTCACAAGTCCATTAAAAGGATTTTTTAGATCATGAGCCACGATACTAAAAAGTTTTGTCTTTTGCTTATTTGCCTCTTCTAAATCTTTTTTATTATTTTCCAAATTATTAAATATAACTTCATAGGTTTTTTTTATTCCCATTTCTATTATAGATTTGTATACCAAATAAAATGATATTATTTTGAAATAATGGCCTATAATATTTGATATTCCATAATTATCAATGTATATCGTGAAAAACAATTCTGAAAATATTGTTAAAATTATTGACATTAATAGTGATTTATAAACTGAAGGATTAAATTTATTTTTATTTATCCTTAGCATTATTATGACAAATATAAGTATTAATATTATAATTATTTCACTTGTTATTTTAAAGGTCGTTTGTCCTACCCCTTCTATAAAACACTTCGGAAACACTTTCCAAACAAAAATACTAGATATTAACAATGTCGACACTAAAAAGTAAGAAATAATAACTTTTAGGCCATTTAATTTTTTTGATTTATTTAAAAAATAAAAGCCACCCAAAAGACTCAGACTTTCAATAAACCTTCCAGCAACCCATAACTGGTTAGCATAAAAATCATAATCCGTAAAAACATTCATTCCTTTATATCCCAAAACATGCAAAAAATCAATATTTGCAGTGAATAAATAAGAAATTCCGATAAAATATAGATAATTATTATCAATGTAATTTTTAGAATTCCAAACAATAACAAACATAAGAACGGCTATCACTATACTAAAACCTTCTGCATATGCATGAAATAGGAGGAAATTTCCTGTCAGAAGATTCAGTGCCACAAATATTAATAAATAAAGCGAATATGAATATATTTTCTCTTTTTTCATGAATTCAACCCCTTTGATTTAATTTATCCGATGTCTATCGTCAAATAAGACTCCCATCTCTTTAGATCGCAAATTAAGGGAAAATCGCTTCTTTTTATTTTATTTCTTTGACACGCCCTACTTCTCCAGTAGTCAGTCTTACCTTTATACCATGAGGATGTGAGGGGGATTTAGTTAAAATATCTTGAACTATACCAGATGTAAGTTTGCCGGTTTTCTGATCGTGTTTTAAAACGATTCTCACATTAAGTCCTTCGTGTATCATTTTTCTAATATTTCCGTCCATATTTTATACTCCAAACTTCTATTAAATAGCTATATTTATTTAC
>CAZDNU010000249.1:0-3606 GCA_964506865.1 uncultured Fusobacteriales bacterium
TTGAAATTAAAAATAAAAAAGTTATTAACTATGAAAAAAAGAAAATAACGCAATAAATGGGGGTAAATAATTATCCCTGGGTCAAATGACACTATATAGAAGTAATATAGAAGTACTTTAGCGTAAAAGTTATCCAAATTAAAATAAAGTACGAAAAAAATTACAGAGACGTACAAACAATTAGAGATTGACTTAAAGTGAAAGACAAAAAAATACTTCAAGATAAATAATAGATGTAAATTGAAAAAAGCAGAAATATATGATATAATTTTCGGTATATTTCAAGATGAAGGTAGTAGTAAAAGCAAGAGCAAAAGATGGGGGAAGTGGTAAAAATGATGTTTGCCGGATTAGCAAAATTTTCAACAGTAGATTATCCAAAAAAAATTGTAGCAACAGTATTTACACCTGGCTGCAATTTTGAGTGTGATTATTGTCAAAATCATGAATTAATAAAAAATAAAAAAGAATTACATATAATTTCTGAAAAAGAGATAATAGAATTTTTAGAAAAACGAGCAAAAGTTTTGGATGGATTGTGTATAACAGGTGGAGAACCATCTCTTTGGGAAGAACATATAATCAATTTTATTCGAATTGTGAAGCAAAAAATGGGGCAAAATTTTTTAATAAAAGTAGACAGCAATGGGAGCAACCCAGACTTTGTGGAAGAAATCTCAAAATTAGTGGACTTTATTGCGGTTGATTTTAAAGCCATAGAATACAGTTTGTTTTCAAAAATAGAAAAAGAAACAGTCTTGAAATCAATAGAGATTGTAAAAAAAATGGCAAAAGATTACGAGGTGCGTATTACCATGTACCCGGAATATATAAAAATAGGTGACTTTAAAGAATATGCAAAATTACTGCAGGGAAGTAAAAAGATAGCATTGCAACAATACGATAATAAATCTATATATAAAGACAAGGGAGTCAAGCCTTACCAAAGAGAAGTGATGAAAATATTTGCTAAAATATTGGAAAAAAATGGATTAGAAGTAGAGATAAGAGATTAGTAATCTTAGGAGGCGAAAGTCTATGAAAAGTACAATGCGAAAGAAACTTTTGCTAATAACAATTGTTCCACTTATTGTTTTAGGGTGGATTATATTTTTCGCTATGAACATTATATTTTTTAGCACTATAGAGAAAGAAAATAGAAGAAACATAGACATAGAACTACTTCATATCTACTCGAAACTTGAACAAATGATAGAAGGAGAAAAAAATAGACTTAGCATTATAGCCAATTCAGAGGAACTTAACTTGCTTTTGAAATACAACATAAAGCAAACAGGGAGACAATATGAAGCTTTTGCAGCAAGCGAAAGCGATAATATGTACTATAGAAAGTACAGAAAAACTAAAAATGCAGTAGACTACATATTTGCCTTAAATAATTGGAAACGACAGCTTTATACAAATGATGAAGAGATAAATCAGACTTTGGAGATATTTGGAGAAGACGGAACGAGAAAAGGTATATCAAAAGGAATCAAGGAACTACCTGAAACGTCTGAAAATAATGAGATTATAAAAAAAATTCTTAACAAAGACTCCAGTTTTCAAGGGTTAAAATATTCATACGAATACGATATAAGCAATACCCAAATGTATTTTAAAGTTTATTTTGCAGTGCCCGAAAAAGATAAATATCCAAAAGGAGTACTGGTATTGACATATCCTATCACTAGGGAAACTTTGGAAAAGTTAGTTCAAAACAATAAAGATGAGATAATAATAATAGATACTGATTATAATCTAATAGAAGCGAATTTTTATAATAATGAAGCATATTCATTTAAAGATTATGAAAAACAAGTGGAAAGCAATAAATTAATAAAAACAAAACTGCATAATAAAAAAGTATTTGTGAAATTTTTTCCAATACTGGGCAATAATGATAAAATAAAAGCATACTTAGGTGTAGTAAAAGATAGAGAAACCATTGAAAGATTAGAATACTCTATTAATTTATTACTAAGTGCGTTAATAATATTCTTGATAGTATTGATATCTTTGGCTTCTTGGGTTATGACAAGAAATATACTGAAACCTATCGAGCGAATGGTACAAGGAATAAAAAGAGTAGAAAATGGTGAGTATGTACCGCTAGAAGATGTAGAATTAAGTCAAGAATTTGAAATATTGAGAATAAATTTTAATACGATGATAAAAAAAATATCAGACAGTTTTATGGAGATAAAAGAGCGTGATGAGAAACTCACAAAAGTAAATAAAGAATTGAAAAATATAATAATAGAAAAAGAGCAAGTTTATAAACTATCAATTACCGATGGTTTGACAAAACTCTACAATCATAGATTTTTCCAAGAAGAGATAAGTGCTGAAATATTTGAAAGTAAAAAAAGGAAAAGACCACTTAGTCTTATATTTTTGGATATAGATTTTTTTAAGCAATTTAACGATACTTACGGTCATCAAGTAGGAGATGAGACCCTTGAAAGAGTTGCGAACTATCTAAGAGCTACTGCCAGAAAAAATGATACTGTAGCAAGATATGGTGGAGAAGAGTTTGCGGTGATTTTGCCTGCTACAAGCATAAAAGAAGCTTATATAGTAGCAGAACGAATGCGAAACTATGTAGAGGTGGATAGTAAGAGAAATATACCGATAACAGTGAGCATGGGAGTGGCATCATATCCTGAAAATTTTGAAAGAAGTAAAGCAGAAAATATAAATGATATAAAAAATGAGCTTATACATAAATCTGATATAGCTTTATATTATTCTAAAGAAAAAGGAAGAAATCGTACAACTATATATACCGAAGGTTTATCTGAAATAGACTGTAATATAAAAAATTGAGAAGTAGAGTTGAATTTAGTTGTTGCATTAGAAGTGGGTGTATTAGAGCGAGTGCACAAGGATAAAAAGAGATTAGGAGGATAAAGTGAGAATTATGACAGCTCCCATAGCAGGGATCACAGACTATAGTTATAGGAGAATATTAAAAGACTTTGAACCAGACGTTATGTATACGGAAATGGTAAGCGCAAATGCAGTGGTAATGGGTAATGATAGAACTATTGAGCAAATATTGAAGTTGACAGGCAACGAAGCGGTACAAATATTTGGAAAAGATATAGATATAATGTGTGAAGCGGCAAAATATATAGAAAAACTAGGAGTAAAACATATAGATATAAATGCAGGTTGTCCTGTGAATAAGGTAGTAAAAACAGGAAGTGGCGCTGCGTTATTAGAAGACAGCGTATATATTGATAAAATGCTCAGCAAGCTAAGGGCGACACTAAATACAGGATTATCGATAAAGATAAGGCTTGGATATAAAGGGAAAAAAAACGCTTTGGAGATTGCGAAAATAGCACAAAAAAATAATCTGGACTATATTACTATACATGGCAGGACAAGAGAGCAGATGTATTCAGGACAAGCAGACTGGGATACTATAAAATATATAAAAGAGCAAGTTGATATACCTGTAATAGGAAATGGTGATATATTTACAGCGCTAGATGCTCTAGAAAAGACAAAATACTCAGGAGTAGATGGCGTGATGCTTGCACGTGGAATATTTGGGAATCCTTGGCTGCTTACCCAAGTAAAAGAGATATTTGAATA
>CAZDNU010000250.1:0-8962 GCA_964506865.1 uncultured Fusobacteriales bacterium
TGTCACATCACTATCTGCCACTTTGTCTATCAACTGCTTTAAGCTGTTCATCGAACCGCTTTGTCCTATTATTTCTTTACCTTCTTCATTTACAGACAATTTCTTTTCAAGCTCTCTTTTTTCTTTCAAAATTTCAATATTATTCAATGCATGTTTTATTACTTTGTCCAATACTTTTTTATCTATTGGTTTTAGTAAATAATCATATATACCTGCAGTTTTTATATCTGCCAATATTTCATCAGTCTCTTCTTTTATTAAAGAAATAACAAAAACGTCACTGTCAAGTCCTTTTAGTTTTCTCATCGCTTCAGTAAAACTAAACCATGGTATATTTTCATCCAAAAGCATTATTTCAAATTTATTTTCTCGTAACATATCTAGTCCATCTAAAAAATTATCAAATGTGATTATTTCATAATCCTCTTTCAATAATTTTCTAAGATTTTTCAACAATTCTGTTTGTTCTGAAATTGCAAGAATTGATTTCTTATTCATCATTTAACTTCCCTCCTATAATACTATATTATTACATTCTTTCTATTGCAAAACAACACCCTATGAAATCCGTATGTATCTTTTGCAGTTTTCAAACACTATATATTATATAATAACAGAATTTTTTATTAATTTCAACTTTTTTGTTCATTTTTTTGCATATTTGATACAGTTTTCTCATTTTTATACGATTTTCGTAAATTTTTCGCTGCTTCTGCTCTCAAAAAACTTGCTTGAACATTTTTACGTTTTAATGTATAATACGAGCTAATAAACTATTTTTTAGACCTTGGAGGTGATTTTTATGGCAAGAATAAGCGGTAGGGAAATGCGAGAAGCTATTTTTCCTCCTAATGACCCAGAAAAAATAAATTTGAAAAAAGGCATGTACACATTTGCTACTGGAGCAGAAAATGATCCATTGTTACAATTGGAATCAGGAAAAGAATTTGGTCCTATCAGTCTAGCTTATGAAACATACGGGACGTTAAATGAAAATAAAGATAATGCTATACTAATATGTCATGCTCTTACCGGTAATGCACATGTCGCCGGCCGTTGCAATGAAACAGATGAAACTGGATGGTGGGATCCTATTATCGGCAAAGGGCGTCCCCTTGATACAGATAAGTATTTTATCATTTGTTCAAATGTATTAGGAGGATGTAGCGGCTCCACAGGACCTAGCTCTATTAATCCGGCTACTGACAAACCTTATGCAATGGAATTTCCTACCATTACCATAAAAGATATGGTGCATGCTCAAAAAAAATTGATCGAGAATGGTTTTGGTATAAAACACCTAAAATCTATCATAGGTGGATCTATTGGTGGCATGCAGACTTTGCAATGGGGAATAGAATTTCCTGACTTTTCTGACAGTTTGATTGCCATTGCTGCCACTAGCAAGTTATCGCCACAAGCAATAGCCTTTAACAAAATAGGTCGACATGCCATTATGATAGACCCAAAATGGAACAAAGGAAATTATTACTCAAATGAGGTCTTGCAAGGTCTGGCTCTAGCAAGAATGGTTGCTCATATTACATATCTATCTGATGAGGCTATGCAAATAAAATTTGGTCGAAAACACAGCAATACTAACGAAATATACGATTTTGACGAGAAATTTGAAGTCGAGAACTATCTTGACCATCAAGGATTTAAATTTATAAAAAGATTTGATGCTAATTCATATCTTTATCTTAGCAAAGCTATGGATTTATTTGATCTTTCTAGAGGCTTTCCTAGTTTAGAAGATGCTCTTAATCAATTTAATACAAAGAAAATCTTAATTATATCTTTTAATTCCGATTGGCTTTTTCCTACTTTTTACTCGGAAGAGATTTCCAATATACTAAAGTCACAAGGTAAAAAAGTAGATTTCCTCGAAATTACATCTTACCACGGTCATGATTCATTTCTTATAGAATACGAAAAAATAAATCCTATTATAAATGACTTTATCGGTAAGTTATAGGAAAGTAGCAGTCTTAGTTTAAGGAGAGGACTAATATGAAAAAAAGCATAATACAGAATTTAAGAGATAGAGTAGTAAAATCAAATCTGATAGATAATGAACTATACATTAAATATGATGTTAAAAGAGGTTTGAGGAATATCAGCGGAAAAGGAGTGCTGGCGGGTTTAACTAATGTAGCAGAAGTTATAGGAACAGAGATGAAAAATGGGAAAGTCTGCCCTGTTGAAGGGAAATTAATATATAGGGGTATTGATATTAATGAAATAATTGAAGGGTATATTTCTGAAGACAGATTTGGCTTTGAAGAAACATCGTGCTTGTTATTATTCGGAAATCTTCCTAATAAAGAACAGTTGAATTTATATAAAAATATTATTGGTAAATATAGGAATCTGCCTACGGGGTTTGTGCGGGATATAATAATGAAGTGTCCAAGCAGAGATGTAATGAATACAATGGCAAGAAGTGTGCTGACACTGTATAGTTTTGACGAGAATCCTGACGATATATCTTTAGAGAATATATTGGAGCAGTCATTGAAATTGATATCGAATTTTTCACTACTTGCAATTTATTCCTATGCGGCGATTTCTCACTATTTCAAGGATAAAAGCCTAATAATTCATAAGCCTATAAAAGAATTATCAACAGCAGAAAATATTTTACATATCTTAAGACCTGATAACAATTACACTAAACTGGAAGCAAGATTACTTGATTTAGTATTGATTCTCCATGCAGACCACGGTGGAGGAAATAATTCTACTTTTACAAATCATGTGATTTCTTCATCAGGAACTGATACTTACTCTGCTATAGCTGCATCTTTAGGTTCTTTAAAAGGACCAAAACACGGCGGAGCAAATATAAAAGTTACTCAAATGATGGAAAATATAAAAGAAAATGTAAAAGATTGGGAAGACGAAGAAGAGTTAGCGAATTATCTGAATAAAATCTTGGAAAAACAGGCATTTGACAAATTGGGATTAATTTATGGTATGGGGCATGCAGTATATTCTCTATCAGACCCGAGAGCGGTAATATTAAAAAAATATGCAGAAAAATTGGCAGAAGAAAAAGGTATGGAGAATGAATTTGATTTATACGCGAGGATAGAAAGGATTGCTCCCGAAGTAATTGGAGAACATAGAAAAATATATAAAGGTGTTAGTGCAAATGTAGATTTTTATTCAGGCTTGGTATATTCTATGTTAGAAATACCGCCGGAACTATTCACGCCATTGTTTGCCGTGGCACGAATAGTAGGATGGAGTTCTCATAGAATGGAAGAAATAGCAAACAATGCGAAAATAATAAGACCTGCATATAAAAGTGTAGCTGTTGAACAAAAGTATGTCAGTCTTGATAAAAGGGGGGACTAATTATGAACGAATTCTTGGAAGTACTTACAGAAAAAAACATATTGATATTTTTATTTCAATTTGCAATTTTACTTGGAAGTGCGAGGCTTTTAGGGTTGTTATTCTACAAAATGAAGCAACCCACAATCACTGCGGATATATTGGATTAATACTTGGACCTACTATATTCGGAAGAATAAGCCCCTCTATTCAAAGTAAAATATTTCCTGTTGATTTAATACAAATGGGAATGTTAGAGACACTTGCATGGGTTGGGATTTTATTTTTGCTCATGGATACAGGATTGGAAGTGAATTTTTCAAGTGTATGGAAACAGAAACGAACTGCAATAAAAATATCTATTTGTGATATTATAATTCCTATACTTATATCAGCTTTTTTTATATTTTTCTTACCCGACAGATATATTATTATTCCTGAAAAAAGAACTATATTTGTAATATTTTTAGCCACAATAATGACAATAAGTGCAATGCCTGTAACAATAAGAGCACTGCATGACTTAAAATTAGTGAAAAGTGACCTTGGATTTTTGATAATATCAGTCTTATCAATAAACGATATTATAGGTTGGGTTATCTTTACAATCGTGCTTGGAGTATTTTCAAAAGATAGTTTTGAATGGCTTTTCGCTTTCAAAGTTTTTTTCTTCACCATATCTTTTGTGTTAATTTCTACTACACTATTTAAAAATATTGTAGATAAAATAATGAAATTTATTAAATCAAAATATCCTGAAGATACAGGACTTTCTATAACATTTATTGCTATTTTGGGTCTTTTATCAGGGGCTGTTACTCAATCAATAGGGATACATGCTTTATTTGGCTTTTTCGTAGCTGGTCTTATTGCAGGAGAATCAGATGCGGTAACGGAAAAAGATAAAAATGTGTTCACTAAAATGGTTTACGCGATTTTTGTACCTATATTTTTTGCAAGTATCGGCTTGAAAATGGATTTTTTGGCTAATTTTGATTTATTTCTCACTCTGTTTTTAACAATAATAGGAGTAACTGCGAGATATATTGCAGCCTACATAGGTGCAAAAATATCTAAAATTGAAAAAAGTAACATGAATATATTGGCGATAGCACATACTCCGGGCGGAGAGATGCACATAGTAATAGGGATGCTTGCACTTCATTTGGGTCTAATAAATGAAATTATGTTTGTATCTATAATAGGTTCAGCTATAATTTCTTCAGTGATTTTAGGACCATGGCTTGGAATATCTTATAACAAATATAAAAAAAGTAATCGTCTGAAAAATGATAATATATACAGAGTTTTTATCAATAAAATAGAATTAAAACGGGAAGAAATAATCGAGAAGCTGTGTGAAATTGCATCAAAAGAAACCAAGATAGATAGAGAAATTCTCATCAATGAAGTAATAAAGAGAGAATCACAAGGAACAACTGCGATAGAAAAGGGAGTTGCATTTCCTCATGCCAAAGTAGAAGGGCTTGAAAAACCGATTATTGTTTTTTCAAAATCAAATTACGGTATTGAGTGGAATTCTCCTGATGGAATCGAAATCAACATGATATTTTTAATATTGACTCCAATAGAGGAGTATGACAAACAATTATCAATACTATCTTCAATTGCAAGATTTATGTCTTCAAGTGAAAATAGAACGAAAATATCAAAAGCAGAAACAGAGAAAGAGCTTTACAAATTGTTGAAATAAATACATGATAGAACGTTGCATAAGAATCAAAAATCTTACTTAAACCAAGGGAGGTAGCAACATGTTTGACAATATTTTCCCGATAATTGACCCTGTAAATGTATTTGCAATTGTTATGTTAGTTATACTCATAACGCCTGTGTTAATGAAAAAATTAAAAATGCCTGAATTAATCGGACTGATATTTGCAGGTATTATTTTAGGTCCAAAAGGATTTCATGTTTTAGAAAAGGATGCCAGTATAATACTTTTTGGGACAGTAGGAATTTTATATATTATGTTTTATTCAGGGTTAGAAATTAATATGAATGATTTCAAGAAAAAATCCCATAAAAGCTTAATATTTGGAATGTTATCTTTTTTATTGCCTCAATTAGTGGGAACATTTACAGCAGTTAAATTAATGGGATTAAATCTCCCTGCGGCTATATTGCTTGCAAGCATGTATGCATCTCATACTTTACTTTCATATCCTGCAGTAAGCAAAATCGGAGCTAAAGATGATGAATCAGTAATGGTAACTATAGGAGGTACTCTTGTAACAAATAGTATATCATTGATAATTTTGGCAGTAACTATAAGCAGTCATAGCAGAGAATTAAATGGGATGTTTTGGATAAAAATGCCTGTTTCTCTGACAATATTCGTTGTATTATTAATGTTTTTGATACCGAAAATAGCGAGATGGTTTTTTAAAAATTCTGAAACTGAGAGTATTTCGCATTTTATTTTAGTAATGGCAATAGTTTTTGTAACAGCATCATTAAGCAAAGTAGCAGGTTTAGAGCCTATAATTGGAGCATTTTTAGCAGGATTAGCAATAAATACTTTAATTCCTACAAATTCTCTTCTTATGAGCAGAATAGAATTTGTAGGGAATGCTTTGTTTGTACCTTTTTTTCTTATTTATGTAGGAATGATAGTAGATGTAAAAGTCTTTTTTATAGGATTCGAAGCTATTAAAGTTACTTTGATAATGACTGTGACCGCAGTTACAATGAAATGGTTGGCTGCTTATATTACACAGAAAATCTTAAAGTATTCTAAAGACCAAAGAAATTTGATTTTTGGACTTAGTAATGCACAAGCTGCAAATACACTTGCTGCGGTCCTTGTGGGATACAATTTAGAAATATTCAACATACACATTTTGAACGGAACAATAGGTATGATACTTATTACTTGTCTTATAAGTGTTATCGTAACAGAAAAATCAGCTAGAAAAATTGTGTTGAATAAATTCGAAAAGAGAAAAGAGGAAGTCACGAGAAAATATTCAGACGAAAAAATACTTGTTCCGTTGTGTAATCCAAAAACAGTACAAAGTTTAGTAGATTTGTCAATACTTATTAAAAAATCTGATAATAAGGAACCAATTCATCCTCTAATTATAGTTACGGATTCAAAAAATGCAGAAGTTGAATTAAAAGAAAAACAGAAACTTTTGGATTTAGCAAGTAAACATGCTTCAAGTACATCAAATATTACTAAACTGATATCTAGAATAGATATTAATCCTGCAAATGGAATATTAATGGTAATGAAAGAGCTTGAGATTACACATTTAGTTATGGGGTGGAATGGTAAAATAAACAGATCGGCACGACTTTTCGGGACTGCCTTAGACCATATCCTTGAAAAAAGTACAAACATATTATTTGTTGCAAAAGTTTCTATGGCTTGGAATCTTATGAAAAGGACAATACTAGTACTCCCTAAGAATGCAGAAATAGAGTTAGGATTTTTTGATGCGATAGTGTCCATATTAAATCTTTCGAGAAATATAAAAACTCCAATGATGGTATTTGGAACGAAAAAGCAATTTGAAATAATAAAATCTATTTGCCTAAAAGCAGATATAAGTGTTGAAATAAAATTAAAAGAACTGCCTAACATATACAAAAATTTAAAATCCGAATTAAAGCAATATGATTTGCCCATTATTTATTCAACTAGGAAAGGTAGTTTGATTTATACTTCTGAATGGGACGTTTTACCTAAACATTTAACAGAGGTACATCCCGAAGATAATTTTATAGTTGTGTATCCACAGATTTGTAATGATGATGAGCGCCTAAACTTAATCAGATGATAAATAAATTGAAATTTGAATTTTTACTTTTAAATTTAATATTACGAAAAGATTGCTCAATATACTAACTGCAAAGTTTCATACAATAACCTTCATAAAGAGAAAAACCAGACTGCTACCTATCCTATAACACAGTATAACCGATATGATTTCGGCGGTTCGCAAGCTCACGAGCCTCAATTCACATCGCTTATACTGGGAACGTTATAAATAAAAGTAAGGGTTAGACTAAATAGTCTAACCCTTACTTTTATTTTATATTACTTCTTCCACAGGCATAACTGTTGCAAAAAAGTTTATATCTGTTTCTTTTTTTAATTTTCTCAAACATTCAGTAAATTTTTTCGCTTCTTCCGTTTCTAGTATCACCATCACGATATAATCCGTACCTGGCCACACATGACTATTTAGATGCTTTATATCCTCTGACCATTTTGCTTCTATTTCTGGTATCTTTAAATATCTTTCTATTTTTGATTTTTCGATTAATTTTTCTATATATTCATCTAGAGCACTGTCATAAGCTACTCTTATAAATTTATACATTTTGCCCTCCTTTAATTACATTTTATTTAGATTCTAACTATTTAATTATAATATTTTTTACTTTCCGGGCGAACACACCGGTTCGCCACTACCTTTTCAATTCTTACCTTGACATGTGTAGAAAAACTTCGTCTTGATTTTATTGTGCATCAAACATCCTTGCTTTTATTTTTATCATCCCTTAAGCCAAGTCAAAATTCTCATTTATATATTTTTATTTAAATATCTTCTTTGATTATCTCGTCAACTATATCATCAGCCAAATCCTTTTTCTTTCCTAAATTATAATGAAATAGTTTTGCTATGAACTGTTTTGTTTTTTCTACCATATAGTATATTACAGGTATAAATACTAAAGTCAACAACGTCGACATTGCCAATCCAAATATTACCGCTACTGCCATCCCTCTATAAAATTCAGATCCTTCACCTATACCTAGTGATAACGGAATCATGCCAAATATAGTCGTCAAGGTAGTCATAAGTATTGGTCTAAGTCTAGTGCGTCCTGCGTCTATGACCGCATCTTTTAAAGGTTCGCCTCTTGCTCGAAGTAAGTTTATATAATCTATTAGTACTATTGCGTTATTTACAACTATTCCTGCAAGCATAATTATACCTACCATTACCATTACATCAAACGGCGTATTTGTTATTACCATTCCTATCAATACCCCTATGACTGCTAACGGCACCGAACCCATAAGGATAAAAGGAGTTATAAAAGATTCAAATTGTACTGCAAGTATAAAGTATATCAAGAATATACCTATTCCCAAGGCTATGAATAACTGGCCAAATACTTCTTTTCTGTCTTCGAATTCTCCACCTATATCATAAGTCACTCCTGCAGGAAACTCATACTTTGTAGCTACCTCTTCTATTTTTTCTACTGCTCTACCCATATCTATTTCAAATAAGTTAAATCCTACACTTATTACTTTTTGCTTATCTTGTTTTTGTATCTGCGCTGGTCCTTCTACAGAGCGTATACTTGCTACCTCTTTTAATTTTATTGACCCTGTGTCAGTTGGTATGTCCAAGTTTAATATATCTTCTAGGTTTTTTCGTCTGTTTTCTTTCAATCTAACTGTTACGTCAATCTCTTTATTTCCCGTCTTAATAGATATCGTGTCTTCTCCTCTTATCTGATAAGCTATATACGTAGCTATCGAGGTCACTCTCAATCCATAATACTGAGCTTTTACCCTATCTATATCTATTCTAGCTTGGGGTAAGCCACCTGTATAAGTTGATCCCACATCTAC
>CAZDNU010000251.1:0-5111 GCA_964506865.1 uncultured Fusobacteriales bacterium
TTTATTTTTTATTTATATTATATAGTGCTGTTTTATATAAAAAAAGTAGTCTAATCCTAAAAAAGGATCAAACTACTTTTTTTAATTTCTATTTAATGCTCTATGTGCTATATCTTTTCTATAGTAAACTTTATCAAATTTTATTTTATCTATACTGCTGTATACTTTATCTACTGCTTTTTTTATCGATTCCGCTTCGGCGACTACATTCAGTACTCTGCCACCATTTGTATATATTGCTCCATCTTTTTCTTTTGTTCCTGCATGAAATACCAGCAATCCTGATTGTTCCGCTTCTTTTATCCCTTTGATCAGCTTATTTTTTTCATATGAAGCTGGATAACCACCAGAAGCCAGTACCACACACACTGCAGCTTCTTTCGTCCACTCAATATTTACTTCATCAAGTTTGCCATCTACTACTGCCATAAATATATCAAATAGGTCACTTTTTAGCTTCGGTAATACAACTTGTGTTTCTGGATCTCCAAATCTCGCATTAAATTCTACAACTTTCACTTCATTATCTTTTATCATAAGGCCTGCATACAGTATTCCTTTGTATATTATGCCTTCTTTTTCCAAGCCTTTTATCATAGGAAGTAGAACCTCATCATATATTTTTTTGTTGATCTCGCTTGTGACTACAGGAGCAGGCGAATATGTACCCATGCCACCAGTATTCGGTCCTTTGTCTCCTTCATAGATACGTTTATGATCTTGAGAAGATATCATTGGAACTATTGTTTTGCCATCTGTAAATGCCAGTATAGAAGCTTCTTCTCCGTCCATAAACTCTTCTATTACTACTTTTGCATTATTCTCACCAAAAACTTTATCTTTCATAATATCAGATAATCCACTTATGGCTTCTTCTTTTGTCATAGCCACTATTACACCTTTGCCTGCAGCTAATCCATCTGCTTTTATTACAATTGGAGCTCCTTTTTCTTCTACATATGCAGCCGCTTCTTCATATTTAGTAAACGTTTCATATTCTGCTGTAGGTATATTATATTTTCTCATAATATTTTTCGAAAAATCTTTGCTCCCTTCTACCTGGGCAGCTAGTTTAGAGGGTCCAAATACCTTTAGGTTGTCTTTTTCAAATTCATCTACTATTCCCATAGTCAAAGGAATTTCAGGTCCTACTACAGTTAGATCTACTTTCTGATCTATTGCAAATTTTTTCAATTCTTCTATATCATCTGCTTTTATATTTACATTTTCTCCATATGATAGAGTTCCACCATTTCCTGGAGCTATAAATATTTTATCCACCTTTTCAGATTGAGATAGTTTCCAAGCTATAGCGGCTTCTCTTCCACCGCTTCCTATTACAAGGACTTTCATCTATTTTTCCACCTTTCATACAAAATCTATCTTATGCAAATATTTTTAAGCTATTTTCCAGTTTTTCAATCTTGTCCGACAACTCTTTTTCTATTCTTTTTTCTTTTTCTACAATATCTTTTGGAGCTTTCGCTAAAAATTTTTCATTTTTCAATTTTCCGCTTACTCTTTTTAATTCTTTTTCTATCTTTTCTATCTCTTTTTTCAATCTAGCTTTTTCTTCTTCTATGTTTATTATACCTTCTAACGGAATATATATTTCAGTGTTTGAAACCACTTTTACTGCTGCTAAGTCTGGTTTTTCAAGATCACAAAATATCATGACCTCGTCTAAGTTAGACATTTTCATAAGTATATCTTTATTCTCTTCAAGTATTACCTGCTCTTCACCTTCAGATGCTTTTAATAATGCATTTATTTTCTTGCCTGGTGATATATTTGTCTCTGTACGTATATTTCTTATTGCTTTTATGATATTTTGGATAAATAACATACGCTCTTCAGTTTTTACACTTATCATATCTCCTGAAAATTCAGGAAAATCACTAAGCATTATAGTTTCACCAGTCTCTGGCAACAACTGCCATATTTCTTCCGTCAAAAATGGCATAAATGGGTGAAGTACTCGAAGTCCCTGCTCTAGTATATTCCATAATACAAATTGTGCTGTAAGCTTCTCTTCGGCATTACCATTGTACAAACGTATTTTAGCTATCTCTACATACCAGTCACAAAAGTCGCCCCATAAAAATTCATAAATAGACTTTGCTGCCTCACTCAGATTAAAGCTTTCTAGATTTGAGTTTACACCCATTATTGCGTCATTTAATCGCGAAAATATCCAAGTATCAGCTAATTCAAATTTCAAATTATTTATATCTAATTCCCTTGGGTCAAATCCCTCTAAATTCATAAGCACAAATCTTGACGCATTCCACGTTTTGTTTGCAAAATTTCTTCCCATCTCTATTAATTTTTCAGAGAAAAATACATCTTGACCTTGCGAAGTATTGTAAAGCATGCTAAATCGCAATGCATCTGCTCCATATTTATCAATTATATCAATAGGATCAGGCGAATTCCCTAAAGACTTACTCATCTTCTTGCCTTCCTCATCTCTTACTATACCATGTAAAAATACATTTTCAAAAGGTATCTCGTCCATAGCATACAAACCTGCCATAACCATTCTCGCTACCCAGAAAAATAAAATATCAGCTCCTGTAACTAATGTCGAGCTTGGATAAAACATCTCCAACTCTTTTGTTTTTTCAGGCCATCCCAAAGTCGAAAAAGGCCATAACCAAGAAGAAAACCAAGTATCCAATACGTCTTTTTCTTGACACAACTCTACTTCTTTCCCATAATGTTCCTTTGCTTGTTGCTGTGCCTCTTCATAGCTTGTAGCTACAAACAATTTTTCATCTGGTCCATAATACGCAGGTATTCTATGCCCCCACCATATTTGTCTAGAGATACACCAGTCTCGTATATTTTCCAGCCAGTTGTAGTATACTTTTTCCCATCGTTTTGGTATTATTTTTACTTTTCCATTTCGAACTACTTCCAATGCTTCTTTAGCTAATGGTTCCATTTTCACAAACCATTGCTTGCTTACTCTAGGCTCTACTACTGTATTACATCTATAACAATGTCCTACTGCATGATTATGCTCTTTTTTCTTTATAAGTAGACCTAGTTCTTCAAGGTCTGTTATTATCTGTTTTCTAGCTTCAAATCTATCCATACCTTTATATTTTTCACCGGCGCTATCATTTATTGTGCCATTTTCATTTAGTATATTTATTATCTCTAAATTATGTCTTTTTCCTATTTCAAAGTCATTTGGATCATGAGCTGGCGTCATTTTTACTGCACCTGTCCCAAATTCTTTATCCACATAGTCATCTTTGATTATCGGTATTTCTCTACCTACTAGCGGTAGTATTGCCATTTTCCCAATAAGATGTTTGTATCTTTCATCATCTGGATTTACTGCTATTCCCGTATCTCCCAACATAGTTTCCGGTCTTGTAGTTGCTACCACTACATACTCATCACTATCTTTTATTTGATATTTTATCTCCCAAATACCTCCTGCTACATCTTCATGTTCTACTTCATCATCAGCTAAAGCAGTCCCACATCTAGAGCACCAGTTTATCATATATTCACCTCTATATACCAAGTCATCATTGTATAGTTTTATGAATATCTCTTTTACGGATTCCACTAGCTTTTCGTCCATTGTAAATCTTTCTTTTTCCCAGTCTAGAGATGCTCCCAATCTTCGAAGCTGTTTTGTTATCTTCCCACCATGTTCATCTTTCCATTCCCATACTTTTTCGATAAACTTTTCTCTTCCTATATCTTCTCTATTTTGACCTTCTTCTGCGAGTTTTCTTTCGACTTTATTTTGAGTTGCTATGCCTGCATGATCTGTTCCAGGCATCCACAACGTGTTGTATCCACTCATTCTTTTCCATCTTATAAGTGTATCTTGAATTGTATTGTTTAATACATGTCCCATATGTAATACCCCTGTTACATTTGGTGGGGGGATCACTATTGTATATGCAGGTTTTCCCTCAGTTGTTCCTGCTCTAAAATATTTATTTTTTTCCCATAAATCATACCATTTTTCTTCTATCTCTTTAGGTGAATAATTTTTATTCATTTCAGTCACTGCCTCACTGCTATTACATATATAGCAGCTTTTCACCTCCTTATTTAGTCTTTATATCCACTATTTCTTGATCTCTTGATTCTGTTTCTATAAATTCTAAGAGTTTATCCCGTCCTTCTTTTGACAACGCCGAATAAAAAAACGGATCATATTTGAAAATCGGAAATTTCTTCTTGATCTCTTTTATTTGTCTAAATCTTTGGTTATTTGACAATTTATCTACCTTCGTAAATATTACTCTAAAATTTATATTATAATATTCTAGCCAATCGATTAAATTTTTATCATCATCTGAAGGTATTCGTCTTATATCCAGCAACAAGAAAACTATCTTTTTTCTAGGTGATTGAAGATAGTTTTCTATTATCGTACCCCATTGATCTTTTACATACAAAGGCACTTTCGCAAATCCATATCCAGGTAGATCCACAAAATAACATCTTTTGTTTATCAGAAAGTAGTTTACCAACTGAGTTCTTCCTGGCGTTTTGCTTGTTTTTGCTAGTTTTTTTCTATTTGTCACACTATTTATCAACGAAGACTTACCTACATTTGATTTTCCTACAAATGCAAATTCCAGTCCTATATCTTCTGGATAGTCTCGTTCATGCACAGCTGATTTTACAAAATCTGAATGTTTTATTTCCATTACTTCTCCTTAATTTTGCTCTTTATCACAAACTTTATCACAAAACACTATTTTTTCTACTTCATCATAATCTTTCACAAAGTGAAAGCTCATATCTTTTACAATTTCTTTTTTCAAGTCTTGAGCATCTGCTTGATTATCAAACGGCAATATCAATTCCCGTATTCCCGCTCGTCTTGCGCCTATTACTTTTTCTTTTATTCCGCCTACTGCCAATACTTCTCCAGTAATAGTTATCTCTCCAGTCATTGCCACATCTTGTCTTACTTTTTTATTTGCTAATGATGATATAATCGCCGTTGTAATTGTAATCCCTGCGCTAGGACCATCTTTAGGTACTGCCCCTTCAGGAAAGTGCATATGCAAATCATGCGTTTCCTCGAATTTTTCTTCTATATCAAATTTTGACCGCCCCGCTCGTAC
>CAZDNU010000252.1:0-2585 GCA_964506865.1 uncultured Fusobacteriales bacterium
CTTATAAACAATGAAGGTCAGTTAATTGATAGTGGTAAGCTTCGTTATAGGGTTTATAAAAATCAATATTACTGGTGGTGGGATTATGACTCGAAAGAGGAGTATAGACGTCACTTCAAAAGTAATTGGAATACCGAGCTATTAGAAGAAGGAGAACTTATTTTAGAAAATGGTGAAGGTATCTTATCATATATACCTCAGGAGTATGGTGAAATATATGTAGAGGTGGAAGATGCTGTTGGGGGACATAGCGCCGGTCTATTCTTTAGAGCATACAGTTGGGGAGATGAATCCAATGCGAAAGTAGGAGAAAAGTTACAAATAAAAACTGATAAGAAATCATATGAGATAGGAGATATAGCGACTATTATATTTGATAGTCCAATAGGAGCAAATGCATATATTACAATTGAGAAAGAAGATAAAATACTGAAATCATATAAGAAAGAGATAGTAAATAAAGAAACTGAATTGGATATTAAAATCACCGAGGATCACTTTCCGAATGCATATGTAAGCGTATATATTGTGCAAGCCCATGGACAGAGTAAAAACGATACTCCAATAAGACAATATGGATATGCTTCATTGGTTGTAAATAATAAAGATAAGCTGTTGAATATAAATATTGAAAGTGATGACGAGATACTTCCAAATTCAGACTTTGAAGTAAATATACAGGTAGAAGATAATAAACGTACGCAATTTACAATAGCAGTAGTAGATGAAGGGTTACTTAATATAACAAATTTTAGAACACCAGAACCATATAAACATTTTTACATGACCAAAAGACTGGCAATACAAAACTATGATATGATGTCAGAAGTGATCGGCTTAAACTTAGATGAAGTACATAAGACTTATATTATTGGTGGAGATTCATATCGTGAAAAACAGCTGAAAAAAGGGCGACAAGAAGTTGAGCGATTTAAACCAGTAACTATGTTTAAGGGACCAATGTGGACTGATGAAAATGGAAAAGCAACTGTAAAATTTAACATGCCAAATTATGTAGGCTCTGTAAGAGCAATGGTAGTGGCCGCTAGAGATGAAAAATATGCAGGAAACTCCAAAGATATAGTAGTGAAAGCGCCGTTAATGATATTGCCGAGCTTGCCAAGAAAATTATCACCAGGTGACAAAGTTGAAGTGCCGGTTACCCTGTTTGCCACAGAAGATGGCATTGGTGAACTTAGTCTAAAACTGGATGTAGAGGGGCCAATATCAATAATTGGAGATAGTGAAAAGAAATTAATTTTAAATGAAAAAGGGGAAAGTGATCAGTACTTTCAAATTGAAGTAGGAGACGAAGTAGGCAAAGGGAAAATTAAAATAACTGCTCAAAGCAAAGAGCACAAAGTAAAAAATGAAACAGAAATAGCAATAAATAGTTCAAACATGTATACATATATCAAGAAAAATTATGATTTGAATACAGATGAAAACCTGACAGTAGACCTAATAAGCAATGTTTTAAAAGGAACAAATAAAACCAAAATAACAATATCAAAGTATAAAAAATTAATGCTGGATCAAAGAATAAAATGGCTTATGAGATATCCGTATGGATGTATAGAGCAAACGACCTCAACAGTTTTACCACAATTATTTTTAGAAAAAGTTGTTGACAGTGAAGAATTAAATACAAGTAAAATATCTAATAATATAAATGCAGGAATAAAAAAATTGAGAAGATTTCAACTTTCTAACGGAGCATTTGCATATTGGCCGGGAAATGATCATACATCAGTATGGGGAACAAATTATGCAGGACATTTCTTGGTAGAAGCGAAAAAAGCTGGGTACCATATTTCTGAAAGTATGTATAATAAATATATAGAATATCAAAAAGAGACAGCGATTCAAAATACTGCGAAAGAATACTCAAACTTTTATAGACTATATATCTTAGCATTAGCTGGAGACGCTGAAATAGGCGCAATGAACTATATGAGAGAAGCATATAAAACCGAGATGACAAACAGGGAAAAATGGCTTCTAGGGGCAAGTTATGCCTTGATAGGAGAAGAAGCAATAGCCAAAGAGATTGTAAAAAACGCTAAATACGATGTAAAAAATTATCGTGAATATGGTGGTACTTATGGTTCGAGTTTGAGAGATAAGGCGATGATGTTAGAAGCTAGCTACCATATAAAAGGTATGAATAAAGGAAATCTATACAGTGAAATAGTAGATAGACTGGAATCAGACAATTGGCTATCTACTCAAGAGACTGCGTACTCACTACTTGCATTATCAAGGTATATAGAAACGGTAGATAAAAATGATAAAAAAATTCAAGGTGAAATAATTGATTCAAAAGGCAAAACACATAAATTTATGACGAAGCAAGATAAATATGTATATATAAGTGATGCGATAAATGGCAATATAAAAATCAAGTCAGAAACCGATGCAGCTCAGTTTGCAACTATGGAATGGGAAGGTGTACCAAAAGATAAATTAACAGAAGAACAAAGCTACAATATAAACTTAGATGTAAACTATTTTGATGAAAATGGAAAAGAGCTGGATGTAACAAAACTAAGTCAAGGGGATAGTTTCTGGATAGTATATACTGT